>DAOWOF010000002.1 GCA_030642205.1 Desulfobacteraceae bacterium
ATAATCAACGGCCGAATAATCGATGCCTCGACTGAGGATACTTTTATCCCTACTGTAAGTCTTTCTCTCTTTGAGGGAATCAATCAGACAACAGGAACGGCCATCGATGCACAAACATCGGCCGACGCAGACAACATCACCACCTATGAGTTTACAGATGTAGCACCTGGCTCTTATACTTTGCTCGCTCAGAAGGCTGGCTACGCGGACTCCTTTATAAATGTCGTCTCAATTGGTGAATCAACAAAGATATTTCAGATCAGTATGTCCAGTGATATTACTGCTGAAGGAGGGCTAAGAATAGTCCTCAGCTGGAATGAGCATCCCAGGGATATTGACAGTCATCTTATTACCCCTGCAATTGAAGGTGAATCATCATACCATGTGTATTATGCCGATCCCGGTTCTTTGGAAAATGCTCCTTACGCTGGTTTGGACAGGGATGATGTAACAAGCTATGGCCCTGAAACTGTTACAATTGATCAATTTTTTCCGGGCACATATATATACTCAGTTAGATATTTTAGTGGCGAAGGCGCCCTGGCAACCTCAGGAGCGATTGTAAAAGTTTATGATATAAATGGACTCCTGCATACATTTAATGTCCCACCCACAGTAGGCAGTATTCCATCAGAGTTTGACGACGAATGGGTAGTCTTTTCCCTTGATGGCGACACAGGACAAATCACCAGTTCTTCAGGAGAAATACTGGTTCCTGATGAAGAATTAACTCCGGTGGTTTCAACTGTTCCACCCCAACAACAGGGCGGCAGCAATAGCGGCTGTTTCATTGCTACTGCCGCCTTTGGCTCTCCTGTGGAAAAACATGTTATGACTCTCAGGGCTTTTAGGGATCAATATCTCCTGCCCAATAAATTAGGCAGGATTATTACAGGGTGTTATTATAAGTACTCTCCACCTTTGGCTAATTGTATTGCCAAACACAATACGCTTAGAACATTAACCCGTATTTGTTTATTATCATTTATTGTTACCTGCGCCTTCATGGCGCATTACGGTATGTATATTATAATTTTTGGCTGTTTTCTAATTATATCGCTATATTTGATTAAAAAAGAATCGATAATCCAACATATTCTATAGCTTTTTCAGCATCTTTTATATGAAAGAACTGCTTTAGAGGCAGGGACTAAAATTGTTTAAGTATGGGAGAGTTAATATAATGTTCAATAAGATCTCGTTAATTTTATTTATTTTTATAATAATGATTTTTAATCATGCCTTTGCCCATGGCAATGATCTCTTTAGGGATAATGCCATTTCATTTAAGGTGGGTTATCATCTTTACCCCAAAAGCGACTTTATGGACGCTTGGGCAGGTAATTCCAGTGATTTCAATGGATTTGCCTTTGAAGTTGATTATGATAAAAATATTTTTAAAAATTTGTCTGTTGGCTGTGCCCTTGGCTTTTTTCCTAAAGGGATGAAATATGAAAGTGCTTTTCTCTTTGGTGATACACCTGATATTGATATCAAAAATATATACTTCAATCTATCCGCCAAGTACCATTTAAAGCTCACAAAAAGACTTGAATGTTATTTGGGCATTGCCCCTCATTTTTATCATACAAACATCGATTGTGTTTATAAATTTGGTTCATTTGAATCTAAGATTTCTGATAAACATAAAACATTCGGCATCCATGGTTTGGTTGGGATTGAATATGTATTTTGCAGATATCCAACAAAACAAGGGCTTTTGGATATACCCACAGGGATTTTTATCGAATATGCCTATTCATCAGTCAAAATAAATAATGTTGATGAAAAACTTATAAATGATATCAATAATGAATATGGCCTGGCCTTGCCTTTTCATGATCTGGATGTAGGAGGACATTTAATTTTCAGCGGCATAAGGTGGCGCTTTTAGTCTTTTCTGTGGATAAGGAGTTGTCTGGACAATAAATGTTACTATTTTTGTTTAAAGACCACTCTCCTGTTCCTGGCTCGCCCTGAATCCGTGCTATTGACAGCAACCGGACGGGAATAATCAAAGCCCTTGATGAATAGCCTGAATGGCTTTATCCCATGCTGAAGCAAAAAGGACTTAACACTTATGGCCCGTTTAATAGAAAGATCAACATTATATGCCTTTGTCCCATGATTGTCGGTATGCCCATCAATTTCCAATACAAAATCAGATTTCTGTCGTAAAAATAAGAGCAACTCAAAAAGTTTTTTTATCGCACCCTGTTTTAGATTATATTTGTCAAAATCAAACAGGATAGTAAATCTCTCCAAATTAAATCCGGCACTGCCAATTAAAGCACTTTGTCCTTTTTCTTCTATAATATCCAGAATATAATGCCCCTTTTCGGCAAAGACCTGACACCAAACAGTACCACCTTCACTTTTGGAGACATTAAAAGAAAGTCGTTTATTTCTTTCCCATAATAAGATGCCTTTTTTTTCAAGGGCCAAATCCCGATAATGTTCGATAATTTCCAAAGGAGAATATACTCCTTCTTTTTTTAATACATCTTTATACTCAATCAGATATTCATACCTTAGGTACAGGCCCCTAAGCTTTAAATATTTAATCTTATTATCTTGTATATTATAATGAGGCATCTCATAAAGAAAATTCTTTTGTTCCGAATAGTCTATCAACGTGGAACGAATGACTGATTCTATAATAGGATAATCCTTGATTTCCGCGGAGGCAAAAAGAATTCTGAAAAATAACACATGACAAAAAAGGGTAATGATAATTATGATATTTTTTTTCACAATTTCTCCTCGAAAATATTTCCGTCCCTGTCCCTTAAGGAGTTGTCCGTAAATAACTTGAACATCTTATGATAAAATTTAAATTTTATTTATGGCATAAATCTTGAAGGATTTTTATCAAACTCTAATTAAAAAATCTTCTTCTTTCTTCTTTAAAATATATCAAGTCGACCTGAAGATCGAGATTTTTTTCATATAACAAACATCTAAAAAGGAATGATCATAATGAAATTATCTATAAGCGTCCTGCTTTTTTTCTTATGTACCGCTATTTCAAACACCTCTTTCGCCTCAGACAATCAGACAAATCTGGATATATACACAGAGATTGGATTGGAAAACAGGTATATTAATGGCGATACTACATACCGTATCAGCTTTGAGGACACATGGGATAATGGGGGTCATGGTGAGAGTGAGCTGGAATTCCCTTTTGATAACTACATGAGTGGAATAAGGATCAACATCGGAAGTAGAGATAAAAAGAATAATAAGTTATCCCGTGGAATATTTAAATTCTCCTACCTTTCATCTATAGATAAAAAAGCCGGAAAAATGAAAGATTCCGACTGGATTGAAAATGACGCGGCTTATGATCAGCCTCCTCATCCTGGACTTGACTTATATACCGAATCAGATGCCGAGTATAAAGGCACTATGATTGATATTTCCTATGGTTATAATTTTATGATAACCAACTCATGGGTCATTGGTCCTCTGCTAAGATATAGATATCATAAGGCCGAATATGACATCTATGGCTTAAGCGGATATTACTATACCTCCCCTGTTTCAGGCACTGAAAAGGCCCTGGAATATGAAATTAAATACAATATCCCTTACGTTGGTCTTGACACAACTTTTATTTTTGGAAAAAAACAGCAATTTGAAATCAATTTAAATTATGCTTTCTCTGACTGGGCAAATGCTAAAGATATCGACAACCATATATTGAGGTCAAAGGAGTCTAAAGGTGACTGTGAAGGAGAATCCTATATGGCAAATATCAATCTTGCATGGAAACTGGCCTCCAACTGGACTATTAGCCTTGGGGGAAGCTATATGGATATTGATACCAGGGGAACTCAAACGCAAAAGTGGTACGCGGCCCCCTTTTTAGGCGCGGAAACTGATGATATAGACGATAAGATCACATCCCGTTTATGGTCGGGCAGTCTTACAATCACCTATAGATTTAATAATCAGATTAATGATTCCTGGTATTAGAGCTTAGAAACGCGAAAAAAATAGACGGCAATTAAATCAATTATCCAGACTTTCTTTCTTCCATTCTTTTCTGAATAACTTTAATTCTGGCTTCAAGGTTTAAAAGATAAGCTGGTTCCTGTTGCTGCGGGCCAGGTTTCCCGTCATATTCGAACTTTTTAATCCTGGACATTATTCGCTTTAAATCACCTTTCTCTTCCTGTACGCAAGTTTCTACCAGTTGTCGAAATGCATCACACTGAACAAGGGATTTTTGAATATATTCACTCGCATCCTTTCCAGTATAGGCGTAATGATGTCCAAGACAAAGGATTTCAACATCCAAAGAAGCAAGTTTTTCCATGGAATTTAAATACATATCATAATCAATCAAGAAATCTGAATTAATATATCCGGTTTTATCAGGGACACCCAGGGCTTCCGATGAAAATAAAATCTTTTGCTCCGGAATATAAAGACTAATAGAATCCCTTGTATGGCCTGGTGTCTCAATAATCTTGATACTCAGGGTGTCAGAAATCCGAATAACATCATTTTCCTTAACAACCATGTCCACATTAAATGCTTCAAAGGAACCTGTAAGATCTGCAACCATACCACCTTTTTTTGATGCATCCTCTGCGCTTTGATTAAGCCTATAGATTAATTCAATAGCCTTTGGTCTCTGAAGGATTTTTTTTGCCTTTTCTGAGGCTATAACCTGCAGCCCGGGAAAATTCTTTTTAAAGAAAGAAACAGCGCCGCAATGATCATAATGTACGTGGCTCAAAAACTGATAAGCCGGCTTCCGATCGACAAGGACATCGACAATGCCATTAACATAACGCTTGCCAACAAAGGCAAAACCAGCGTCAAGGAGGGCTGGAAAGTCTCCGTCGATAAGGTAAACCGGAACCCCGGGACTGCCAATCATATAGACAGAATCTGTTATTTTCCCAATCTGGTCGATAATCATATTAATCACATGAAAGCAAGATAAATTTGAAACCTCATTCTGACATTATACCTTGGAAGGTTAATCACTTTAAAAGGCAGGGGAGAGTATAAATTCTTAAAGAGCCAAAATAAATAATCCCATCCTGCAGGATAGGGATTATTTACAAAATATAAGGAAACTGGAAAACCAGATCAACGAGAGAGAAAATCTTTCTTTAAAGTATCCATTGTAAGATCATTTGTAACAAAATCCTCAGCCCCCGAATAGGCAAATAACGCCCTGGTTGAGTGTTTTCTCAGGATATCAATGGACGAATCATTATACATGGTATAAAACCAGTGCTTATCCCTGCCCTGACAAATCAGCTGTACAATCCAGTCCCTGCCTTTCATGTCTCTGTCAACAGAATAGCAGGCGGAAAACAATAGAGGATCCAGATATAGCACAAGATCAGTCATATTGATAGGCTTCTTGTAGGTTCCCTTGATAATATAACAATTCCGTTTTTGATAATACTGGTCAATCCCGTTACAATGGCCGTTGGGATTATAATATGCATGAGAATGGCTGCTTGATGGCATCAGCAGCTCTTTTCTACCCAGATAATACCAATTAAAACGAACCACATGACCCTCAAAACCTTCAGTGGAATCATATGTCCAGTCCAGTCCTCCGGGAAATCGGTCCTGATGCTGGTTTGTAGACATCCTTCTAATCCTTCTGATGGATGGAATATAAACCCACATGGCATCATCCCGATCCGGATCATTATAACGATAATACAAGGGGATGGTTCCCCTTAGATTATATGGCGCAATATAGGGTGTGGCATAGACAAAATCCAGATTCTCGGGGTTGGGCTGATATAGCCCATCAGGCGTATGTGCATCTACCCTGACTCGGCCGCTAAATTGCATTCTTCTATTAAGTATCAAATTATGCCTTTCATGCCCGTTACGATCCTTTGTTGAAATATCCATTCTTACATATCTGTCATTATCCTGATACCTCTTGATATAATTCCAGATTAATTTATCAGCAGCCTTTGGATCCTTTTCATCAATAAGAGGAAAAGGAATGCCATATTTATAATTTCTCATCCACCCTTTTTCATCAAGATATACTTCCTTTTTGTTCTTCTCGGTTTGCGCCATGAATTTTTCCCACATCATTCCACGTGGTTTAACTGGCTCAAAAGCGGTTTCATTTATTCGGAAGGTGCCCCAGATCTCAGGATGAGAATACATTTCATAATGTCTTTCCGGCAGCAGATCCTTAATCTCGGACATTGGTCGCGCCTTATAGCCCCATGAACGTAATACCTTCTGATATTCAGTTATTTCATTATATCCACCCCTTGGAGGGTCACACTTAATCATTCCTTTATTCCAGCCATCAACTTTGCTTGAGATATCTTCGTCTACAAGCCAATCAGGATCTTGTGGCAGTCCTTCAATCTTAAAAGCTGCCCATGAAGTTCCATAAAAGATGATAACCAAGAAGAATACACACAAACAATATATCCGGTTGCTTCTATTCATATTAAAAACCTCCTTTAATAATGATGAACTTGCAGCAATAATTTTTTAAGAATTTATAAACATATATCGCATGTATTTTATCGTGTGTAGTCAATGAAGGACGCCAAAAATCGAATGATTTTATTTCTGCAAGAGGCTCAATTTTTCAATGTAATTGTAAATAAATTTTGTAACTGATACCTTTCTAAGTTATAGATGTTGGGGAGGCAAGCGAGCCCCTTGGATTAAGCTTAGCTTCGTCTCCCCAACTCTTTAACTCAGGGCATCATTGGAAATTTTGTTTGTAGCTATTCAGCTATCTGTAGAGTTCTCTAGCGTATCATTACATAGTTATAATTTAGCAGGTTCTTTCTTTCCGACCTATTAGATGCGTTTTTGGTTTAATCAGATTAGTGTTACAGTGGATATTAGTTGAATAGTTACACTGATTTTTAAGAATTTTTTTCTACCGGCTTTGCAGTTCTTTTCTTAAATTTGTCATGGTTAAATCTTCAAATAAAAAATCTGAACATCCTGAGTAGGTAAACTGTACCCATGTTGAATGCCTGCGGATAATATCAATAGCGTAGTCATTATACATTGTGTAAAACCATTCCTTGCACCTTCCCTGGGTAATTAACTGGATAATCCAGTCTCTTCCCTTTATGTCTCTATCAACTGAATAACACGCGGCGTACAAGATTGGGTCCAGGTATAGGACCATCTCCGACATATTAACAGGGTTTTTATACTGAGCCTTGATTACATATGTATTCCTGCGCTGATAATACTGGTCATTTCCATTCATATAACCTTTAAGGGTATGATAACAATGACTATGCCCAATAATGGGTATTAGCAGCTCCTTTCTGCCAAGGAATGTCCAGTTAAAGCGAGTCACATTCCCTTCAAAACCTTCGGTATTATCAAAAGTAAAATCCAGTCCTCCAGGATACCTGTCCTGGTGTTGGGCAGTGGACATTCTCCGAACTCGTCTTATGGAAGGGATATAGATCCATAAATCATCATCTCTATTATAATTATAACGGTAGTACAGGGTTATTGTTCCCCTCAGATTATATGGCGCAATATAGGAAACATTATACAAGAAATCCGTACGAGTGGGGTTAGGCGTATACAGGCCATTATTAGTATTTTCATTCTCTCTTAATCTGCCGCTCATTTGCAAGCGTTTGCTAAGAATCAGGTTGTGGCGCGAATGTGCCCTGCGATCCTTTGTTGACAAGCTCATTGGCACATATCTGTCATTATCCTGAAATCGTTTATAATAATTCCAGACCAACTTTTCTGCTACACGAGGATCATTCTTTGGATCAATAACAGGAAAGGGAATTCCGTATCGATAGTTTATGAGCCATCCTTCTTCATCCAGTGAAACTTCTTTTTTATTTCTCTCGGTTTGGGCCATAAACGTTTCCCAATAATGCCCTCTTGGCTTAACTGGTTCCCAGGCAGTCTCATTTATCCGAAATGTGCCCCATATTTCAGGATGCGTATACATTTCATAATGAGGAGCAGGCATAAGGTCCTTAATTTCTTTAAAAGGCCTTGCCTTATAACCCCAGGAACCAAGGATTGTCTGGTTTTCAGTGATTTGATTATAACCTCCTCTTGGAGCCCTGCATAATAATTTCCCCTGGTCCCATCCCTGTATATCTTGAGCAATTTCCCGATCGACCAACCAATCAGGATCATGCTCCATACCTTTTACTCTATATTCAACAGCCCCTGCAGGCAGATTCAACAAACAAACCAAGAGAGAGGAAACAAGACAAAATAACAAAGTTTTAATTTTCATAGTAATAACCTTTCTTTTTATTAAAGATACTTTTATAAATCACTATTATTTTTTTAAAGTTGATTTTGTAGATATTGCCTGATTTAAACCAGCTATATTCTTTATAGTTAATAATTAAGTTAAGCTCTGAAACAAGACCTATTTCTTGAAAACGAGTTTAAAGCAAAATAATTATTTAAAAGAGTAGGTTATAGGCAAAAGGTAAGGTTATTTGTGTAGGATAAATTACAAGTATATCAAACTTTTTAGTGCATCTGGTTAGTAAGTGAGGCAGATAAAAACAGGAGTCCAGGTAATCTAAAATTATTTTAAGTAATTAGGGCTAAGGATTGGAACATGATTGCCTGCTATATCAAACAAGAAAAAACATTAAGGTAATATGTCTTATTAATATCTTTAAAGTTTATTAATGTCAAATAATTAAGTTATACTTGCCAAGAGCAGCTGCAATTTTTTCAAGAGTCTCTTACAGGGATGGGTCATAATATATATCCTCATTCTTTGCCAATGTTGATAAATGGGAGGGATGAAAATTAAGTTTTTTAAAGAGTTTCTTTTCTACTTGCAGGCATAGTTCAAAATTTTTTTTAATGCCATCACGGATCTGTTTTTGATTTTTCCCATAGCGTTCTAAAATATAGGCCAATCGATCATCAACAGAAACAATTTTATCATGGTTGACCCTTTTATCTGAATAAAAAACAATCTCTTTTTCTGAATATCCTGAATTTAAACGGTAGTTTTTGAGCCTTACATGTTCTGCTACCAACGGATAGATTTCATGAAGATTATTCTCGATGCAGATCTGTTTTCCCATTTCCGCGTGATCTTCGCCGGATTTCAAGCATGCTGTTTTTCCAATATCATGCAGCAGAGCTCCGGCTGTAACTTTAGGGATTGATATTTCAATCCCTAAGGCATTCATTTTTCTGGCAATTAAATGTGCTGCTTTGGCGACAGTTAATGAGTGGTCTTTGATATTTGAAAGCATACTATATTGTTCCATTAGAAGAAAACAGGTCTCAATCTTAGGTATCATTATAATTCCCGGAATCATATTATTTCAATTTAAAAGATACGTCCTCTGTGCATAGTCAGAGTTAAATGGCTATAGTTAAATCCACAATTTAATGGTTAGACACTTGCAAAAATATTTATTCATATATATATTGTTTCAAATCTCTAAGACACTCGTTAAATTCAGGAGAATAATTATGGCTATTATAAATATGAGAAAAATGAAAAAAAATCAATCAGGAATTATTACCGCGATCAAGGTTAATGGAGAGCTCGGCAGACGGATCCGTGATATGGGCCTCGTGCCCGGAACAGAGATAATGATACAGGGACGCGCCCCTTTATACGATCCTGTATCCATTAGAGTGATGGACTTTAAATTGGCCTTGCGCAATAGCGAAGCAGATTATATAGATGTGGAGGTATAAAAAACAAGATGGAATTAATGCTTGCCTTGGCAGGAAATCCAAATTCAGGAAAAACAACTCTATTCAATGAGTTAACCGGATCCCGTCAGCATGTTGGAAACTATCCCGGGGTAACCGTAGAAAAAAAGGAAGGAGAATATAAGTATAATGGACAAAAGATAGCAATTACAGACCTTCCAGGAACCTATTCGCTTACAGCATATTCTGAAGAGGAAGTGGTTGCCAGAGATTTTTTGGTTAATAAAAGGCCTGATACAGTTGTTAATATTGTTGATGCTTCCAATCTGGAACGTAATTTATATCTAACTGTCCAGTTTCTTGAGCTGGGCATTCCGGTTTGTATTGCCCTGAATATGATTGACGTAGCCAAAGATCGTGGGCTTATAATTGATGATGAAAAGCTTTCTTCTCTTATGGGAATACCGATTGTGCCTACAATTGCCAGATCTGGCAAGGGGAAGAAAGAGATTATTGCCGCGGCGGTCAAGATTGCAAAAGAGGGCAAAAAACGGGAATCATTGCAGATATCATATGGCGATGATCTTGATAATATCCTCCTTGAATTTGAAAAAAAGATTCAAGCAAATAATTTCATGACTGACATTTATCCTGCTCGCTGGATTGCCCTGAAATATCTGGAAAAGGACAATCAAATTATTGATAAAGGACGTCTGGAAAATTCAAGGCTTTCATTATCCCTTGAAGAAGACACAAAAAAAATCACAGAACATCTTGGCAAAACTCTGGATACATACCCGGAGGCGATGATTGCCGATTATCGTTATGGTTTTATTAAATCCATCTTGAAACAGGGAGTAATAGAACGAAAATATGATCATAACAGGCTTTATGCATCCGATCAGATAGATAAGGTCTTGACTCACCGGCTGCTTGGCCCTCTTATCATGCTGACTATCCTTATGGGACTTTACCATATTACTTTTACCTATGGCGCAATCCCTATGGGCTGGCTGGAATCATTTTTCGGCTTGCTTGGAGACACTGTTTCCAGGCTTTTGCCTGACGGACTCTTTAAATCCATGATTATCTCCGGAGTAATTGACGGAGTAGGAGGAGTTCTTGGTTTTGTGCCCTTGATTATGCTTATGTTCTTTGGAATAGCCATTCTGGAAGATTCAGGATACCTGTCCAGGGTCGCCTATATGCTGGATCGTGTCTTTAAGATATTTGGTCTGCACGGTAATTCTGTAATGCCATTTATCGTCTCAGGAGGAATTGCCGGAGGATGCGCTGTGCCTGGAATTATGGCAACCAGAACACTTAAATCCCGCAAGGAAAGGCTGGCAACCATGCTTACCGCTCCTTTTATGAACTGCGGCGCAAAATTGCCTGTCATGGCCCTCTTGATAGGAACCTTCTTTTCAGAAAACAGCGCGTTTTTAATGTTTATGTTAACTTTGCTTTCCTGGGCAGGCGCCTTGATAGCCGCGAAAATATTGCGCATGACCATTATAAGTGGAAAGGAAACCCCTTTTGTTCTGGAGCTTCCACCCTACCGATGGCCCACGCTTAAGGGCTTGCTTATTCATACATGGGAAAGATCATGGCAGTATATTAAAAAGGCAGGCACCGTCATTTTAGGAATTTCAATCATCATCTGGGCCATGATGACATTTCCCCAAATGCCAACATCAAAAATAGAGGAATTCAAACAAAAACGTGAGTTGGTCTATTCCAGTTTTCCAGCTCCTGTGATAAAAGAATTGAAATCAAAGGATGAAGACTCTATCCTGTCTGAAAAGGCTCAAGAACTTGGAATACAAATCCTTAAAATCAATAATACGGAATCTGAAGAAAAGCTAAAGAATTCTATCGCTGGAAGGATCGGAACATCCCTTGAAAGCATCACAAGATTCACCGGTTTTGATTGGCGTACCAATATAGCTTTGGTAGGCGGTTTTGCCGCCAAAGAGGTCGTAATCTCCACTCTTGGAACGGCCTATTCCCTGGGAGAAATTGACTCTGAAGACTCCGCGTCACTAGGCGAAATACTTGCGAAATCACCACATTGGAATCCTGTGGTGGCCTTAAGCCTGATTGTTTTTACCATGTTTTATGCCCCCTGCTTTGTAGCAGTTGTGGTAATTATAAAAGAATCAGGATCCTGGAAATGGGGGGCTTTTTCAATTATATTTAATACGGTGATAGCCTTTATTTTATCAATAATAATCTTCCAGGGTGGATTATTCCTTAATTTAACAGGTGGATAGAAATGGACTTACTGATTATTGGTATCATTATTATAGCCGCAGGTTTTTTTATTATTAGAAATATTGTCAAAAAGATTCAGGGGCAAAGCAACTGTTCATGTGGCAGCAATTGTTCTGAATGCAGCAATATCCATGATAAAGATCTTTTTTAGAGATAAATTATACCTCGGAAGGTTATAAATTGAGTCTTTTTCGGCGAGCTTTGCGGCCTTTCGGGGTATAAACAATTTAGGAAATTGATATCATGGAAATACGAGATCAAACAGAGACTATCCTGGCCAGTATTGCTGACGGAGTTTTTACCGTTGATCCTGAATGGAAGGTAACCTCTTTTAATCACGCGGCTGAAAAGATCACAGGGATAAAGAGAGATGAAGCTATTGGCTGTTATTGCTGGGATGTCTTCAGGGCCAGTATCTGTGAAAGATCCTGTTCTTTGCGACAGACGATGGCAACAGGTAAGCATATACTAAATAAGGCAATTTATATCGTCAACTCCCATGGTAAACGCGTTCCTGTTAGTATCTCAACTGCTCTTTTAAAAGATAAGAATGAAAAAACAATCGGCGGAGTAGAGACTTTTAGAGATCTTAGTCTGGAAGTTGAATTACGTAAAGAATTGGAGGGTCGCCATAGCTTTCTCGATATTATTAGCAAAAACCCGGAAATGCATCGTTTATTTGGTATTCTGGAGCAGGTATCTGAAAGTAATTCAACTGTCTTATTAAATGGAGAAAGCGGAACAGGCAAGGAGCTTTTCGCCAAGGCTATCCATTCCCTGAGTTCCAGAAGGCAATGTCCGATGATTACTATTAATTGTGGTGCCCTGCCTGATACCCTGCTTGAATCTGAGCTATTTGGCTATAAGGCAGGAGCATTTACAGATGCCAGAAAAGACAAACCTGGTCGTTTGGCCCAGGCAGAGGGAGGCACTCTTTTCCTGGATGAAATCGGAGATATTTCACAGGCTATGCAGGTACGTATGCTGCGTGTACTGCAAGATAAGATCTACGATCCGCTTGGCAGTACCAAACCACAAAAAGCAAATGTACGCATTATAACGGCAACCAACCATGATCTTGAACAGTTGGTTGCTAAAGGCACATTTCGTCAGGATCTTTATTATCGGATCAATGTCGTTAAACTTGAACTGCCCCCATTAAGGAATCGGAAAGAAGATATTCCTCTTTTAATTGAGCATTTTATCCACAAATTTAATATCTTGAATAACAAGGAAATTCAAGGTGTTTCGCCTGATATTTTACCTGTTTTGATGGCTTATGATTATCCTGGCAATATTCGTCAACTTGAGAATGTCATTGAATATATATCTGTGGTTTGTCGTGGTAATCTGGTATGCAAGGAGCATCTTCCGGATTATCTAAAGAAACAAATCAAGACAGACCCTTGCCCTTTAACTGAAAATGCCCGGCCTGAACATATACCTTTTTATGAACTGGAGAAACATTTTCTCCTGGAAATATTAAATAAGAATAAATGGAATAAATCTGCTTCTGCCAAAGAGATGGGCATACATCCAAGCACTCTCTGGCGGAAACTAAAAAAGTATAAAATCCATCCTTTAAAGACTAGCCTTTCTTAAAAAACAGTACACTTTTTATATTCTCCTTCCTCATGACTTAATCCTTATAAATCCTTCTGTCACTTTCGGTATTTAAGTAAAGAGCAAAAAATGCTATTGCAATAGCGCAATTAAAATCAATGTTTATATTGCAGTATTGCAATATTGCAATAACTCAATATGCCTTGTTTATGTAAGCCTATTATGGTTTGATTTAGTTTAATATAGTTATAATTAACCATGCAATATATCAAAGCCTCCTGGCATGAATAATGCTGAAGTCTATAAACATAATTAGAGAAAATCTTACAGGAACAGTTTTCAACAAGTTATATATTAAATTATTTTTTTGCCTTTGGTTATCAACTATTATATTATATGTTTTGAAAAAAACGAGAGCAAAACCCTGTCGAAAAAATGATCCTATAATGTTTTTTTCGCTGAATAGTTACATTATTTTTTAAAATAATTAAGGAGACAAAAAAATGAAGATTGCTTTAAGCGCCAGCCAAAAAGATCTTGACTCCACTATTGATCCACGCTTTGGCAGATGCGCATATTTTTTGATAATCAATCCGGATGATATGAGTTTTGATTGTTTTGAAAACGAAAGCGCTAATCTGGGTGGTGGCGCAGGTATTCAGGCAGCTCAATTTGTTGTCTCCCATGGAGCGACTGTTGTTATTACCGGTAATATGGGGCCCAATGCCGTTAATGCCCTTAGTTCAGCAGGCGTAGAGATTATAACCGGTATCAATGGCTCGATTAAAACAGCAGTAGAACAATATATAAAAGGTAATTTTGATAACACTGTTGAACCCAATGTTCCGGAACATCATGGAATAAACAGTCCTCAGGGGACAGGAGCCGACATGGGGACAGGAGCTGGCATGGGTACAGGTAGAGGAATGGGCGGAGGTAGAGGAATAGGAGGCGGAGGTAGAGGAATGGGTGGTGGTGGAGGTAAAGGAATGGGCGGTGGCAGTGGCATGGGCGGCGGCAGAGGAATGGGTGGAGGTGGTAGAGGCGGAAGGAAATCCAGCAGATGAACTTGGGTATTCCGGTCTGGGAAGATAAAATTTCACCAGTCTTTGACACCTCGATCAAATTGCTGGTCCTCCAGATAGATGGTCAAAAGGAGATTGCAAGAACAGAGATCAATCTTGAAAGAGAGGATATAATGATAAGGTGTCAACAGCTACAGGAATTAAAAATTAATACCCTGCTTTGCGGCGCTATTTCCAGAGATTTATTCAGGTTGCTTACTACAGCCAATATTGAAGTAATTTCCTGGATTTCCGGCCCTCTGGAAAAAATAATCAATTCGTATTTAAATGGAGACCTTTCTTTTTCTGAATATCATATGCCAGGATACAGGCCTGATTAACAGGGAAACCTTTTTCGCCAAGGCATACCACCTTAATTATACAAAGAGGCGGTCGATCAAAACATATAGAATTGCTGTATTTACCTGGAATACAAATTGGAAAATATTTATCTATGCGCATATGGGTACCTGTTAAAAAAGGCGGGTAATCTTTCAACCCTGAGAATCTGAAAATGCCGGAGGTTTAAATATTAATGGGAACAATAAGGAAAAAGGATGGGTCCATTCTCAATAAAGAAATGCGTGACCAAAAGGAAATAAGAATCAAGAACACCTTGAATTTGATTAAGAATAAAATTCTGGTTATGAGCGGCAAGGGTGGAGTTGGGAAGAGCAGTATTGCCGCTTATCTGGCAGTTTCCCTGGCTGCCCTGGGCCATAAAGTGGGATTGATGGACGTGGATTTACACGGGCCAAGCATCCCTCGAATGTTAGGACTTTCGAGCAAGATCAAGCCGGAAATAGCCGCAGGCAAAATGCTGCCAATAAGGCATTCAGCAAATTTACATGTTATATCAATTGAATCTCTAATGGGCGATGATAAGGATACCGCCACAATCTGGAGGGGCCCTTTAAAGATTGGAGTCATAAAACAATTCATTGGCGACATTGAATGGGGCAATATGGATTATATGATAATCGATTCTCCGCCAGGCACAGGAGACGAGCCTTTGACAGTGGGGCAAACCATTCCGGATGCCAAGGCCCTAATTGTTACGACACCCCAGGAAATCTCGTTGGCAGATGTGAGAAAATCGATTAATTTTTGCCGCGAAATAAACATGGAGATTCTTGGCCTGGTAGAAAATATGAGTGGCCTTATCTGCCCCTATTGTGGTAAAAGAATTGAGGTGTTCAAGGTTGCAGGAGGGGCGCGCACTGCAAAAAACAAGAATTTACGACTTCTGGCCAGTCTGCCATTGGAGCCCGAAATTGTTAAATCATGTGATCAGGGAAATCTGGAAATCCTTGATCATGAAGACAATTTATTTGTCATGGAATTTAACAAAATGGTCCAAAAAATCGTTCAATTAACTTCGGAAAAGACTGGCTAAAAACTAAAAAACAGGATTTTTTTATGATTATTAGTATCGCAAGTGGAAAGGGGGGGACTGGCAAGACCACTATAGCCTGCAACATGGCTGTTTCCATAGGTCATGATGTCCAGCTTCTGGATTGTGATGTGGAAGAACCAAATGCCCATCTCTTTCTACATCCCATAATTGATAATATTAAAACTATTACCACCCCGGTTCCAATAGTTGATGAAGAAAAGTGCGACCTCTGTGGTAAATGTGTTGAAATATGCCAATTTAAGGCCATTGTAATCCTTGGGGATACAATATTGCCTTTTCATGACCTCTGTCATAGTTGCGGTGGTTGTGAACTTGTATGTCCGGTCAAGGCTATTACGGAAACAGGTCGGGAATTGGGCGAGATTGAGGAGGGCCATTTAGATGGACTCCAGTTTGTGCATGGAAGGTTAAGGATTGGAGAAGCTATGTCTCCCCCACTCATAAAAAAGGTAAGGACTTATTGTGATGCTGATAAACTTGCCATCATAGATGCCCCGCCTGGCACATCATGTCCGGTCATTGCTGCCATGAAAGGGACTGATTTTGTCTTGCTGGTAACAGAACCGACCCCCTTTGGCCTCTATGACTTAAAGCTTGCGGTAGGAGCAGTCAAGATCCTGGGAATTCCCTGCGGCCTGGTTATAAACAGATCTGATATAGGAGATGACAAGGTCATGGAATATGCCAAAGAAACCGGGATTCCTGTTTTGATGGAAATCCCTTTTGAAAGAAAAATTGCAGAAGCCTATTCAAGGGGTGATCTTATAGTGGAAATAATGCCTGAATGGAAGAATAAATTCCAGGAACTATATGAAGCTATAAAGGCAATTGTATATTAATCAGGAGCTTGCTTTTTCATGAAAGAACTAGTAATTATCAGCGGCAAGGGAGGAACAGGCAAGACCAGCCTGGTAGCAGCCTTTGCTTCATTGTCCAGTAATCATGTGCTATGTGACGCAGATGTGGATGCGGCTGACTTGCATCTTATTCTTGATCCTCAGATAAAAAAACAGCAAGACTTTATTAGCGGTAATTCCGCCTTTATCGAAAATGAAAAATGCATTCAATGTGATATTTGCCGTGATCTTTGTCGTTGGGACGCGATTGGAGCAAATTATGAAGTAGATCAAATCGAATGCGAAGGTTGTGGAGTATGCGTCCACTTTTGTCCGGAACAAGCAATTGCCTTTCCGGAGAATCACTGTGGAGAATGGTTTATCTCGGAAACCCGCTTTGGCCCTCTGGTTCATGCCAGGCTGAAAATAGCCGAGGAAAATTCAGGAAAGCTTGTATCCATTATAAGACAGGAGAGTAAAACTCTTGCCGAAGAGAACAATATTGATCTTATGTTAACTGATGGACCTCCTGGCATAGGATGCCCTGTGATTGCCTCCCTGGGAGGAGCCACTGCGGTACTAATTGTGGTTGAGCCTACTGTTTCAGGAAAACATGATATGAAGCGGGTTTTGCAGTTGGCAAACCATTTTAAAATCCCTGCCCTGGTTTGCGTTAATAAATTTGATCTAAACATTGAACAAACTCTTGAAATTGAAGCCTTTTCGCAGAAAAATAATCTGGATGCCATTGGCAGGATACCTTTTGATCCACAATTTACAAAAGCCATGATTGAAGGTAAAACAATTATTGAATTCAATAATAATTCTGAGTCATCTCAAGCGATACGCGACATTTGGAAATCTTTGGAAGACAGGTTTCAATTAAGGGAGGTTTAGAATGCAACAAAAAGGAATCGGGATTACAATCACACAACATATATTAAACCAGCAAAGGGAAAATCCTGAGGCCACGGGGGCATTTACTACTCTTCTCACGGAGCTTCTTGTAGCGGGCAAGGTTATTTCAAGAGAAGTAAACAAGGCTGGTTTGGTTGATATACTAGGCGATACAGGAAAGATTAATGTTCAGGATGAAGAGGTTCAGAAGCTTGATTTATTTGCCAATCAAGTAATAATCCAGCGTATGCAGCATATTGGCCAGCTTTGTTGCATGGGTTCCGAGGAAGATCCTGAACTCATTAGAATTCCATCTGATTATCCGAAAGGTAATTATATCCTCCTCTTTGATCCTTTGGATGGTTCATCCAATATTGATGTTAATATAAGTATTGGCACAATTTTTGGCATTTACAGGATAAAGGATTCAGATCATAAGGGAAACCCCACTATAAAGGATGTCCTTCAACCTGGAATAGAGCAGGTCGCGGCCGGCTACTTCATCTATGGTTCAAGCACTATCATGGTATATACTACAGGAAAGGGGACAGGTGTTCACGGTTTCACCCTCTTTCCAAGTGTAGGCGAGTTCCTCCTTTCGCATAAAGATATCCGGATTCCTTCAAGGGGTAAGATTTATAGCGTTAATGAGAGTTATGTTCATTATTGGGATAATAAAACCAAGGCCCTTATTGAATATTTCAAAACCAGAGATAAAGAGACCTCCCGACCTTATACCGCCAGGTATGTTGGAAGCCTGGTAGCCGATTTTCATCGAAATCTTTTAAAGGGCGGCATATTTATGTATCCAGCCGACCAAAAGGATCCCAAGAAACCAACAGGGAAATTAAGATTGATGGTTGAGGCCAATCCTTTGGCCATGGTAGCCAGGGAGGCTGGAGGGTATGCCAGCGATGGTCATGGCCCGATTCTGGACATAAGTCCCACAGCCTTACACCAACGGGTTCCCCTCTATATAGGCAGTAAAGAGGATGTATTACTGGCAGAATCATTTATTAGCGGCAAAAGGAGCTAGGATGATAACATCTCAATAAAAGTTTCAATCCTGAGGCCTGTCCGGCCATCAATACAACCAGGCCTGTCTCCTTCCAGGGTTAGTATTGGGATTCCAAGTTTTTCCTTTAACAGAATATCGTAAAGCTGTCTAAAACAAAAAGTCTGGGTGTAATGAATCAGACCATCCAGTTCTCGTTCTCTGACAGCCTTTTTGATATCCTGAATCCTGCCATGGATACCATAGGGATAGGTATAGGCAAGGTAGAGATCAATGATATCATGGTGATCAAAGGGCAAACTAAACTGTCTTTGTACTTCATTAAATACAATCCTGGAACCTTTGGATTCAATGAATTCATAGAATTGATTAAAGATAGGAGGCACTCCCAGGTAACCAAGTCGCACATTTTCTTTAAAAGGAGTTCTTTGGCTAATCTCTATTAAAAATTGATCCAAATTATGATCAAAGGCCTCGGGGTCGCCATTAAAATCAGAACTGCTTACCATAAAAAGATGGTTTTCCAGACCTGTGACAATATTTTCACGGTAGGTTAATTCGTCTATTTTTCTTAATTTTTTTCGGATCCTGGCCAGGCGATTTTTGGTTTCCTCAATCGCCATCCAGGTTGTATTTAGCCTTTCCCTCAATTTATCCATCTGGAACAGGAGAGACTCTCTTTTACGCTCAAAGGGGTATTGAAAAGGGATTATTTCCACTCCTTTATTTTCCAGTAATTCGCTCATGGCAATCGTATTGCTGCAATCACCTCCTGTTACAGCAATAACCTTTTTTATATCATGGTTAATAACAGTAGAATAGATTCCCTTGATCCATGAGCATATACTAGGTGCAAAGCCAGATAACTCTGCCTGATTAATTAAATCAGCAGGGCTGGATGAAGTGATAAAGAGATTATTTAAGTCAATCGGCTTTTGGCCAGCCGCGAAGACGATCTCTACAGGAATGGTTGTTGTAATTCCAATCAACGAGGGGCCTCAACAGAATGAAACCGCATTTCCGGAATTTCAAGACAAGTTAATTTATTTCCATAGACAGCTCCAGTATCAATGCCTATTTTATTATCCATGATACATGGTTCCTTGAATGGTGTATGCCCGTATATAACCTTTTTCCCAAAATTATATTTACTATAAATAAATAGATCGCGGATCCAGAGCATATCCAGGTGTGTTTGCTTTGTTATTGAAATATTTGGTTTGAAACCGGCATGAACTATATAATAATCATCCAGTTCCAGAAATAATCTCAAACCCTTAAAAAACTTGAGGTGATCTTCAGGCGCTTCCTCTTCATTATCCGGATTATCTTTCCTATAGCTTTTTATAGTTTGCTCCCCTCCATTTACAATAAATCTTGAACGATTTCTGTTTGCCAGATAATCAAGAAACATCATTTCATGATTTCCCATAAGAAAATCAACCTGGGGGGATATATCTGCCAGTTCGAGCAAAAAGTTCACAACACCTTTGGCGTCTTCTCCCCTGTCAATATAGTCGCCTAAAAAAATAAGGCGATCCTGATGCGGCTGCCATGAAATTTTATCAATTAACCTCTTTAGCATATTGAGACAACCATGGATATCTCCTATGATAAAGGTCTTTCCCTTGTTCATTAAATTCCAAACATTAGCCTTGGTCCCTGTCACGAATCAAGTCTGGTTAAACCTATTTTTCTGGCCGTCAGAATGGCATCCTGATATTCTTTGATAGTCAGCCGCCGGCCAATCATTTTATCTGTATTTGCTGTCCCACAAGGCCTGTATTGGCCCATAATATTAATATAAGTATCCATAGAAATTTCATTTTTGATAAATCGCAAGATATTTTCTATACTGGATACATCATTAGGCATAACCAGATGCCTTAACAATATTCCCCTGGCGGCAATTCCTTTATCATCCAGGACAAGATCCCCTACCTGGCGATGCATCTCCCTGACAGCCTCAATTGCAACTTCCCTGTAGTCAGATGCCTTACAGTATTTTTCAGACATCTTATGGTCCCAGAACTTGAAATCAGGCATATAGATATCAAAAATTCCATCAAGCAACTGTAAGGTCTCTATTGAATCATATCCACTGGAATTATAGAGCAGGGGAAGATCAAGGCCTTGCTCAATAGCTAAAACAAGGGCCTCTATTATCTGTGGAACCACATGGGTTGGAGTAACAAAATTGATATTATGGCACTTATATCTATTTGCAAGAACAAGAATAATTGAGGCTATTTGTTCCGGTTCCAGTTCAGAACCTTGTCCATTACAGCTAATATCATAGTTTTGGCAAAAACTACAACGGAGGTTACAGTAACTAAAGAAAATGGTTCCGGATCCGTATTCTCCTGTCAACGGAGCCTCTTCTCCAAAATGGGGACTATAACTGGCAATCCTGGCCTTCCGGCCTGTACGGCAATAACCTGTTTCACCGGCAATGCGGTTAACACCGCAGTTTCGGGGACAGAGATGACAGTCCTCAAGTAAGCCCAAGGCCTTTTCCTTGAGAAGGATAAGGTCTGAATAATCAAGTTTAAGATAGGCTGGCATAATACATGTTTAAGCTTCCTAATCCCGACTTACTCCCATTATTCTGAGAAAAAACAAGAAAAGATTAATAAAATCAAGATAAAGTGATAGCGCTCCTAAAATCGCGCCTTTTCTAATAGCGCCTCCATCAAGATCCCTGGGTTGAGTAAGGGCCATATTCTTTATTTTTTGTGTATCATAAGCGGTTAAGCCTACAAATATAAAGACTCCGATGTAGGATATCATCATAGACAGCATAGTACTGTTCAGGAACATATTTACAATAGTAGCAATAATAATCCCGATAAGACCCATTATTAAAAAACCACCAAAGGAGGTTAGATCTTTTTTTGTAACCCAACCATAAATACTGCAAGCAATGAATGTTCCGGCACAAACAAAAAAAGTACTCGCAATAGAGGTGCTGGTATAGATAATAAATATAAATGAGAGGGTAATTCCGTTTAATGCCGCATAAATGACAAAAAGTGAGGTCGCAGTGGCTGAACTCATTCGATTCACCATACCGCTAATAGCGAAGACCAGACCTAATTCAGCAATAACAAGAAATATTAATAGAATAGGATTACTGAAAAAATGCAGCAACGCAGGATTACTGGAAACATAAAAAGCCACAAAACCGGTTAAACCGAGACCAATGGCCATCCAGTTGTAAACACTTCTAACAAAATTATTTACTATTACACTTGTTTGTGCGCTGGTGGTGGATATTTGAGCCATAATATAAATTCCTCCCTAATTTGTATAATACAAAAAATGGCCAAAAATAATTATTTCCAGAAAAATCAAAAGAAAATACTATAGAATGTTATATCAATAAAGTTGTTCTAATTATATTATAATTTATTTCAGGAAAAATTCAACCTATAGGCAGTTAGAAAAGGAGTCCATGTGAAGTCACAGAAACTATACATTGCCATGGTCGGTTTACCTGCCAGAGGAAAATCGACTATTGCCAGAAAACTTAAAGAGCATCTTACTAAGGATACAATCAAAACCAGAATATTTAATAATGGTGACCTTAGACGTAAGCTAACCGGAGAAAATACATCCCACCCTGAGTTTTATGATTCTGCAAACACTCAAGGAATGGCCTTAAGAGAAAAAATAGCTCATATCAATTGCCTAAACGCAAAAAGATATCTTCACACAAATGGGAATATAGCAATATTAGATGCAACAAATTGCAGCTATCAAAGGAGAAAAAAGCTTATTCATGAATTGACAGGTTATCCTATCCTGTTTATCGAATGTATCAATGATAATAAAGAGATACTAAAAGCAAGTATTCAAAGAAAAATATCAATGCCTGAATTTAAGCATCTAAAACAGGATGAGGCTATTAAGGGCTTTGAGCAGCGTATTATTTACTACAATCAGATTTATAAACCTCTCAAGAAGGAGGAAAATTTTGTCAGACTGGATTCATTAAATAACCGTATTATAGAAGAGGAGATAAGTAATGGAATCCCTTATTATGATAGAATAAGAGATTTTTTGGTGAGTGACGCAGTCAAAAATCTGTATTTAATTAGACATGGAGAGACCTATTTTAATCTGGAGAACAGGATTGGTGGCGATTCAGGTCTGACCATAAATGGAATATCCCAATCCAGGGCCCTGTCTCAATATTTTATCAGTAAAAAGATTCCCATTATTTTTACCAGCGAAAAAAAAAGGACAATCCAAACAGCTACGCCTATAAAAGAATCACAAGAAAACAGCTTGATTATTCCAATTAAGGAATTTGATGAAATTGATTCGGGAATTTGTGAATGTATGACCTATAAGGAAATAAGGGCAAAGATGCCTCAAGTCTATTCAAACAGGAAAAAAGATAAATATAACTATATTTATCCGGAAGGTGAAGGATATGTTTCAATGAAAAAAAGAATAAATCATGGTATAAAAAAAGCTCTGTATCTAAGTGGCTACCCACAAACTATTATGATTATTGGTCATCAAGCTGTAAACAGAATGATTCTTTCTCATTTCCTTTTTCGGCGTGAGGAGGATGTTCCTTATACTTATATTCCTCAAGATAAATTTTACCATGTGGTGGCAACGCCAAATAAAAAACTTTTTCAACTTATAAAATATAATAGTCAACCTTGATGGACTCGTAAAAAGTCCATCAAGGTTGATTATCTTTTAAAGGAGATACCACTTTTAAAATTTTACATATATCGCGATTTCAGATACAATATATTGTGTGTTTTTTTATGCCATAGCAACCTGTCGAGGTAGAATCTTTCATGTCTGACTATCATTTTCCATCATGGGATCTACTGCAATGGGTCCTGATTATTCCAAATATATTACTGGTAATAACAACTGCCGGTCATGCCCTGCTTTATAAACGAGATCCAAGGGCCTCTTTAGGCTGGATTGCAACTTGTATCTTCTTTCCCATTATTGGACCTTTCTTATACTTCCTTTTTGGCATCAACAGGGTACAAACGCGAGCCAGGCAAATGGATAAACGTTCGCTTAATATGATCAAGATCCTTAATGAAGAAACAGAAAAAACCGAGATGGAAATATCCATTGATAATCTTCCAGTGGAATCAAGAGAAATTGCTCTGATCTCAGAAAACATGGCTGGATATCCCCTTCTGGGCGGCAATCAAGTCGAATTAATGCATAATGGAGAAAAAGCCTATCCGGCGATGCTTGAAGCCATAGAAACGGCCAGTCAATATATTTTCTTTTCAACTTATATCTTTGAAACAGATAGTCAGGGGCATCTATTTATTGATGCTCTGGCAAGGGCGGTAAAAAGGGGTGTGGATGTGAGAATTATCATCGATGGAATTGGCGAACTTTATTCTTTTCCATGGGCAGGAACACTTTTAAAACGTAAAGGAATACGAGTTTCCCGATTTATTCCTCCAAAGCTGATTCCCCCAACATTACACATAAACTTGCGTAACCATCGTAAAATTCTGGTAGCTGATGGCCGTATTGGCTTTATCGGAGGCATGAATATAGGGTACCGCCATTTGGCTGAAAACTATCAAAATAAATCCCGCGTAATTGATACCCACTTCCGCCTGAATGGGCCGATAGTGACCCAGCTTGAACATGTTTTTTTAGATGACTGGCGTTTTAGCAGAAAAGAACTCAGACCTGGAAACATTCATCCTATAAAAAAAGCAGGCAACACTATTTGCCGAATAATTCCTGAAGGTCCCAATACAGGTGACAACAAGCTGGAAGCTGTCCTGATGGGAGCAGTATCCGCTGCGCGTATGGAAATACTAATCATGACGCCATATTTTCTTCCTTCGCGCGAGCTTATCGGTGCCTTGCAGACAGCTTCGCTTCGCGGCGTCGACGTAAATGTGATCCTGCCAAAAAAAAACAATCTCCCTTTTGTTCAGTGGGCCACATACAACATGCTATGGGAATTGTTAAAAAATGGCATTAAATTCTATTATCAACCACAACCCTTTGTTCATAGTAAATTATTCGTGGTTGATGATCACTACGCCCAGGCAGGATCGGCCAATATGGATACCAGGAGTCTACGTCTGAATTTTGAGTTGGTCATAGAAATCTATGGCAAACATGAAGTTACGGTAATCGCCGATCATATTCATCTACAGATAAAAAAATCACATAGAATAACTCTCCAGGAAGTAGACAGCCGCAATCTATTTATAAGAGTACGAGATGCAATGGCCTGGCTGTTTTCGCCTTATCTCTGAGACAGAAAATTAACAGCCGATTTACCTGCCAGCCAACCTGAGGAAAAAGCCCACTGTAGATTAAAACCACCGGTATCTGCATCAAGATCAAGGATCTCCCCTGCAAAAAAAAGGCCTTTCACAATACGAGAACCCATTGTACGTGGATCTATTTCCTTTGTAGAAACTCCCCCGGATGTAATTATAGCCTCGCTAAAAGGACGAAATCGAATTATCTCCAAACGAAAGTCTTTCAACCACTGACCAAGCCTTTTTCTCTCCCTGGAAGTAACCTGATGAGAAGCTTTATGAATAGAAATTTTAGTCATAGAGATACAAACAGGAATTAGTCTCCCTGGTAACAAGCCCTTAAGCAAACTTTGAAATTCTTTTTTGCCATTCAAATCCAGATCCCTTCTTAATCTGGCATCCAGCTTCTGTTGGTTAAGAGCAGGTTTTAAATCAATAGAAATATATACCTGTTTGTTAGAACAAAGGGCTTTTACAGCCATACGGCTTAAGGATAAAATAGTGGGTCCTGCCAGGCCATAAGGTCGAAACAACACCTCGCCAAAAGCCTCTGCCGTTTTTTTTTCATCAATCCATAGGGTGGCTCTCACATTGCGTAAATTCACATCACTTAACTGCAATACAATATCACCTGCTGTTTCCATCGGCACTAGAGATGGTTGAACAGGAACAATATAATGGCCATGAGATTCTGCCATCAAATACCCATCTCCTGTTGAACCTGTAGCGGGATATGACGCGCCGCCTGTGGCAATAATTACAGCATCAGCAGTAATTATTTGATCGTTTAGCGCTATTCCTTTAACATAGCCCTGATCTACCAAAAGGCCGCTGACAGACGCTCTTTTCCGGATAATCACACCACAATCACCAGCCCATTTTAAAATAGAAGCCACAATCTCTCCTGCCCGCCCGCTTTCAGGAAAAACACGCCCGCCACGCTCCACAATTGTGGGAACCCCCAGTTTATTTATAAAGGCAATTAAATCTGTACTAAAGAAACGGGCAAAGGCCTGCCGGCAAAACCCTCCATCAGGATTAAAGTGTGACAGAAAATCGGAGTAGTCTGCTGTATTTGTAAGGTTACAACGGCCTTTACCTGTAATACCCAGTTTAATAGCCGCACGACCCATTTTTTCCAAAACCAGCGTTTTAGCACCTAATAAGGAAGCCTGTCCAGCCGCCATTAAGCCTGCTGGACCAGCTCCAATCACAATTATCTGATAATCCGACATCGATACTCCATTAATATCGACTGGCAATATAGATAAATAGCATATGGCCTCATTTTTTGACAAATAATAGACATTATTTTATGGTACCACTATAAAGATTATATAAAAGAACTGCTTTCACGGGAATAATGGAAAACGGTAAAATTTTCTTTCTTTTCTATTATGCCTGCCAGGGCATAGGGTTAATAAATTGATTTACAGGAGGTCTCTGAGAAAAAATATGCAACAATACAATATTCATCCGATCGTAATGGGAACTAAAGTCTTCGATAAAGGGATGATGACCTATCAATACGATTATGGCAAACCATATACTATTCCCATATATTCCTGGTATATAGAAGGCGGGGATAAAAAAATACTTGTAGATACCGGAGAAATGAGTCCTATCTGCTCTGCAGAACGAGAAAAATCAATTAATGGCAAGATCTATACCTTTGAAGAAGGTCTAAAACGTTGGGGACTAAACCCAAAGGATATTGACATTATCATTCATACTCATCTTCATAATGATCATTGTGAAAATGACTATAAATGTGAAAACGCAACCATTTATGTTCATAAAAAAGAATTAGATCACATACATAACCCCCATCCACTGGATTTTCGCTACCTTGAGGATTATATTGAGGATGTCGAGGCAAATAATCAGCTCCATATTATTGATAAAGACACGGAGATTATGCCTGGGATACGGGTGATCCATACGCCTGTTCATACCGAGGGAGGACTCACTGTGCTAATTAATACCTCCATGGGTCAGGCTGCTATAACCGGTTTCTGTGTAATCATGGAAAATTTTTTCCCTCCAAAACAGATAACCGCCATGGAGATGGATATTATCCCCCCGGGAACGATACTAAATCCATACCATGCCTATGATATAATGTTAAATGTTAAAAAAATGGCCGATATCCTTCTGCCATTACATGAACCCGGTTTTGCGAACATTGATACAATTCCAGAGTTAAAATAAAAAACCTGACCCAGAGAACCAGGTTTTTCAAGACTGAATAAATAACAGTAATTTTACTAAATATCGTTAGCGCTACCAGCACTATCCTTTCAATAAATCCTGGAGTGTATTAATATCATTCATAATTTCCTTTTTTAGTAACATTTCTTTTTTAACTCGTTTGACAGCATAAATAACAGTCGAATGATCTTTATTGCCAAATAATTTCCCTATCTGTCCAAAAGAGAGCATTGTATATTGTCTACTAAGATACATTGCAACTTGTCTTGGATAAGAGAATGCTCTTTTCTTTTTATTTGATATAAGGTTGGAAAGAGATACATTAAAATGTTCTGCTACTACATTTTGAATGTATGAAACACTAATTTCTTTTAAAGATCGATAAGTTAAGGCTGATTTGACTAAAGTTATATCTATTTTATTATTATTCATAGATGCTTTAGCTTCAATATTAATTAATGATTGGGTTAATTGCTTTAAATCATTGGTAGAATTTGAAAGAAAAAGAATGACATCACCAGGTATAATAAAATTGTCATTTTGGGCTAATTTTTTCAATATGTTAATTTTTATTTTTTGACCAGGAACTTGGATTTCTGACAATAGACCACATTCTAAACGCGATTGAAACTGAGGTATAAACCCTTGAATTTTATTTGGAGTACTTGTTCCGGCCAACACAACCTGTTTATTTTGACTATAAAAAGAGTTAAAAAGAAGAATTAATTCTTCTTGTGTCTTTTTTTTTCCACTAAGTAAATGAATATCATCCATAAGAAGGATATCTAAGCTTAAATAGCTTTCCATGAATTTAGTAAGCTGGTTGTTTTTCTTTGCTATTGAAAATTTTTTAGAAAATGTATCAGCTAAAATATATTTTGATTTTAATAAAGGTTTTTCATTAGATATATAATTATATATAGCTTTCAATAAATGAGTTTTTCCAAGACTTAATCTAGAATATAAAAAAAGAGGGTTATAAACCTTTGAAGGTTTAATGGCTACTTTCAAGGACGAAGAATATGCAAGATTATTGGTTTTGTCTATAATAAAATTATCAAAGTTCTGAATACGTTTATCTTGATTGTCATGCTTATTAAAATTTAATTTCGTATCTTGATCCTCCTTTATTTCAGCATTTCTAATTGAAAAAGAAATTCTAGGTGAAATATTGATGTGATCCTTAATCATATTTTGGAAATTTGTAATATAATTATCTTTAATCCAATGTGCCTCATATTTATTAGGTACCTCTATTCTAAGAAATTCTGAATACAGATTAATCAGTTTTTGTTTGAGATAACCAAGTCATGAATTCAGATTCATTAATTTCAAGTCTTAGCTTTGAATTATCTGATACCATAAATTTTAGAAGAAATATTGATGAAGATCAACAAAAATTTTGGATTAGCCCTGGTGTTGATAAACTTTTTACAAGCTACAAGCCCATCATCTGTCTGATTTTATAATAATCCTTTTGCCTGATCTCTGTGCTCTTATAAAAAAAATGAAGTCGCCCCCCCAGGTGATTAATTTTCTTTGTCTGCATTCTTTAAAAGACATATTGCCTTTTTTTAGGACAAAATGATCTTTTGTGGGTTTACAGTATATTTTTGTAATTTAATATCAATGTTGACCTATAAAAACATTATTTATTGTAACTAGTTAGGTAATATTCACCGCAATACTAATCAAATAGCTTCAGCCCTGAGAGGTTCTTTCTTTACGTATATCTGATTACAGTCATATACATTTCAAATGTTTAATCAGATCTGTATGTCTGAAACCAGCATCCTTGAAATAGCTTAATAGTTACTTATTATTTTATAATATATATATATAATAATAGTAATATGAGGCTGTGAATTTGTTCGAAACTGACTAAACGTATTGAAACTCTTAATGAAATAACTTTAAAAGTTTCTTTAAAAGTAGTGTCAATTCTATAAATTTATATAAAACTGGTGTGATTAATAGTTTATTTAGTGTTAATTTAAAGTAAATTGTTAGTAAATTGTTAGTAAATTGTTAGTAAATTGTTTTTATATGGAGGACATTATGGCTTATACTGTTGCTTTGGCAGGAAAAGGTGGGACTGGAAAAACAACTATGGCTGGTTTTTTAATTAAATTTTTTATCAGTAAAGGTAAGGCACCAGTGTTAGCTGTGGATGCGGATGCTAATGCAAATTTAAATGATATATTGGGTCTTGAAGTATATAAAACACTGGGTGATGCCAGAGACGATATGAAAAGAAATGTTTCCCAAGGCATGACCAAGGATGTTTTTATGGACATGCGATTACAAGAAGCTGTTATTGAAACAAAGGATTTTGATTTAATAGTAATGGGCCAACCTGAAGGAGCAGGATGCTATTGTGCTGCTAATACACTTTTAACACAATACCTGGATAAACTAATTGATAATTATAAATATGTAGTTATTGATAATGAAGCTGGAATGGAACATCTGAGTCGTCTGACAACAAATAATGTTGATGTTTTATTAATTATATCAGATTCAACCAGGAGAGGGATTAAGGCAGCGGCCAGAATTGTGGACCTAACAAATAAATTAAACCTGAATATAAGTAAAAAATTGTTAATTGTTAATAGAGTAGAGGAAGATCAAAAGGACTTACTTGAAAAGGTTGCCATGGATTTTCAATTGGAGCTTATCGGTTTAGTACCTAAAGATAAAGAATTGGAAGAATATGATTTGCGTGGACAAGCTACTATTAATTTAGAAAATGATAATAAGGCTATTCAAACTGCGTTTGAAATTTTTGAAAAAATATTTTAAATTCACTGTGTACTATATCTTGTTATTATTGTTTTACGCTAACCACATCTTGTTCTTTTAAAAAAAAGAACTCTTTGGAATCCTTGTGAAAATCACTTGACAAGTTATTGTTTTTAATTTAAACATTTGATGTATTTATGAAAATAAGGAGTATTCTATACTAATTTGATTGTTCTTTTTTTCACAATTAAATTTTCTAAAAAAGAAACTTATTATATTACATTATTTAATTTCAAATGAAATATGTAACTTATTAATAAATCTAGATTAAGGAGGTATAGGAAGTGGCCTTTAATATTCCTAAACAACCCTACGCAGGAATGATAGGGGAAACAACCCTTGGGAAGGGCGATTCTGCTCTTACTATGGGAGGTCAGAATACATACCCATTTCATCTATTTGAAGGAGAAACTCCAAATGCTCCTAAGATCGCAATGGAAGTATGGGATTATGATCCTTCAGAGGAATGGCCAGCAGCTGCGATAGAACCATTTAAGGATGTAATTGCCTCGCCTGATGCATGGGCCAAAAAAAATGTAGAAGAAAATGGTGCGGATATGATCGTGCTTCAGCTCAAAAGTACAGACCCTAATGGCCTTGACAGGGGAGCTGATGAGGCGGCAAAAGTCGCAAAAAAAGTTGCTGACGCTGTTGATGTGCCTTTAATATTATGGGGTACAGCTAATAATAATAAAGATGAAGAAGTTCTAAAAAAAATATCAGAATTATGTGAAGGGATGAATGTTACTTTAGGACCAGTTGAAGAGGGTAATTATAAGGGTGTGGCTGCTAGTGCCATGGGTTATAACCATACAATAATTTCATCTTCGCCAATTGATGTTAATTTGGCAAAGCAGCTTAATATTCTTCTCACCAATCTTGGTCTTAAATCAGATAAAATAATTAAAGATCCTACAACTGGCGGGCTAGGTTATGGCCTTGAATATAGTTATTCAGTCATGGAACGAATCCTGATGGCGGCCTTAACCCAGGAAGATGGTAAATTACAATTCCCAATGATAAATAATGTTGGTAATGAAGTCTGGAAATCTAAAGAGGCCAAGCAAACCATTGATGAGGCACCAACATCAGGTGATCCCGAGAAAAAGGGTATCATGATGGAGACTGTCGCGGCAGTTGCTTATCTTTTGGCTGGATCCAGTATTGTTATTCTCAGACATCCGGAAAGTGTACGTCTGGTTCGTAGTTTTATTGATCTTATGATAAATGGCGGGTCTGCCGGGGATGTAGCTGGCATCAACAAGCTTCTGGACATTCAGGAAGCTGATTTAATAGCCCTTGCTCCTGAACCAAATCTGGAAATTCCTGAAGACAAGAAAGCTCCAAAGGCCAAAGCAGCTCCAAAGCAGGAAAAGAAAGCTGCGCCGGAGCCAAAGGTTGAAGAGGTAAAGGCGGCTCCTCCAAAACCTGCAGCAGAGCCAAAGACTGAAGTCAAGGTTGACGAAAAAGCTAAAGCAGAACTGGAAGCCAAAGCAAAAGCAGAAGCAGAACTTAAGGCTAAGGAAGAGGCTGAAACCAAAGCAGAAGCAGAAGCCAAAGCAAAAGTTGAACTGGAAGCCAAAGCAGAGGCAGAAGCCAAAGCAGCGGCAGAACTTAAAGCTAAAGCAGAGGCTAAAGCCAAGGCAGAAGAAATTGCCGGGCGAGATGCTGAAGAGGCAGATCTTCGTCAACAACGCGCCAAAGAAAAAGAAGATCTTGCTGCCAAAAGGGCGGCAACCACAAAGTCTAAAGCAGCAAAGACTGTATCATCGGTAAAGAAAACAAAACTAGAAAAAATGATGGGTAAATTAAATAAAAGGAATAAACGTTAGATTGCCTGATAGACAGATTTGCCTTTTAAGAAAAAAACATCTTGGCAATACTTTTTTCTAAGAAGACGTACATGCATCTAACCTGCTGAAATGATGCCATTAAATTAATGGATCAGAATAATTATGAGGAGGAACCTCTATGACAGAAGGAAAAGTAAAGGCAGTTAAACTGGAAAAGAAGCAAAAATTGGCTAATCCGGTTGAGGCTTCAATTGATATTGCATCACAGGAAATGATAGCTCAGGGCCAAAAACTGGGAGTGGAAACTATCTTTGACAGGGCAGTAAAAATGAAGCCCTGTAATATAGGCGTTCAGGGAACTTGTTGTAAAAACTGCTCTATGGGACCATGCCGCCTTCCTCTTCCCAAGGGAGGAATAGAAGGTGAAGATGAAAGAAAAGGTCTTTGTGGGGCAACCGCAAATACAATAGCTGCACGAAATTTTATCAGGATGATTGCCGGTGGAGCCGCGGCTCATTCAGATCATGGAAGATGTGTTGCGGAGGTCTTTCTGTCAGTTGCGCGAAAAGAAACAGATGCTTATGAAATTAAAGATTATGATAAATTATTAGCAGTGGCAGAATATCTGGGTGTAGAAACAACAGTAGAAATAGATGGCGAGATAGAAGATCGTGATCTGGATGAAGTTACTCTTGAAACGGCAGAAGCTGCTATAAATGAATGGGGTAAGCCTGAAGGGGAGCTCTTGACTCTCAAAAAGGCGCCGAAAGCCCGTTATGAGATATGGAAAAAACAAGGCGTGTTGCCACGAAATATTGACAGAGAAATTGTTGAGATAATGCATCGTACCCATATGGGCGTTGATCAGGATTATAAAAACCTTATCAAACAGGGCACCAGGGCAGCTATCGCAGATGGCTGGGGTGGTTCAATGCTGGCAACAGATATACAAGACATCCTTTTTGGCACACCATATCCTGTACAGTCAGAAGCTAATCTTGGCGTTATGAGAGAAGATCATGTTAATCTTATTGTTCATGGACATGAGCCTGTGTTGTCAGAGATGATAGTAGCAGTTGCAGAGACACAGGAAATGATTGATTACGCAAAAACAAAAGGGGCCAAAGGCATTCAGTTAAGTGGGATATGTTGTACTGCCAATGAAATGCTTCAGCGTCACGGAATTCCCCTGGCAGGCACATTTCTCCAGCAGGAACTGGCTATTATAACCGGAGCCTGTGATGCCATGGTGGTGGATATTCAATGTATTATGCAAAATCTTGCCAATGTAGCAAAATGTTTTCATACAAAACTGATAACAACTCACCCTATTGCCAAAATGGAGCAGGATAATGTTATTCATATTGAGTTTGATGAACATCATGCACTGGAAGATGCCAAACGTATTGTAAAAATGGCTATTGATAATTTTGAAAAACGAGGCGCCGAGGTTATGATTCCTCAACATAAAGCGTCCGTAGTGGCCGGTTTTGGCGTTGAATCCATTGAATACCATCTTGGCGGGACTTTTCGTGGCACCTATTATACCTTGAATGATAATATAATAAATGGTCGTATTCGTGGTGTTGCCGGAGTTGTAGGCTGCAATAATGCGAGAACAAGACATAATGAGGGACATTTACTTGTTGTCAAGGAACTCATTAAAAATGATGTAATTGTTCTTACAACCGGATGCACTGCCATTGCATGCGCGATGGAAGGTCTTCTAACGCCTGAAAGCGCTGCTGTTTATTGTGGTCCTGGACTTGCTGAGGTTTGTGAGACGGTTGGTATTCCTCCTGTGCTTCATTTGGGCTCCTGTGTTGATAATAGCAGAATCCTCCTGGCAGCAACAGAAGTAATCAAGGCTGGTGGACTTGGAAACGATATAAGTGATTTCCCTGTGGCTGGAAGCGCTCCTGAATGGATGAGTGAAAAGGCAATAAGTATTGGACATTATTTTGTTGTTTCTGGTGTATATACAGTTTTTGGCGTTACCTTGCCTACATCGGGAGCTCCTGTATTCCATAATTATATAACTAAGGAACTTGAAGATATTTATGGCGGGATGTGGGATGTCGAGACTGATCCTATTAAACATGCCCATATGATGATTGCTCATATAGACAAGAAACGTAAAGAACTCGGTATTGACAGGGCAAGAGAGAGAGTTATGATGGACATGGCAAGTCGCCAGGCCCTTGAAACATAATAGGATTAGATCAATAAAATCTATATTAATAACGAAATAATGGATTCAATAAATCCTCAACGAAGGAGGAATATATGTCAAAATTAGTAGCATTTGCGGCCATTCAGGGCGGGTATAAGGTAGTGTCTAGCGTTGAAGGTGAGCTTAAAAAAGCCTTGGACACTTATGATGCCAGTACAAAAATCGGGTTTCCCAATACAGCTTATTATCTTCCTGTTATATATTCTCTTACCGGAATGAAATGTGAAACTCTGGAAGACTTGCTAATGCCTATGGAATTTGCAAGGGGTTTATTACCGGCGCATGTTAAAAGCAGAAATCACCTGCCTTATCTGGGGCCTTTGCTGGATGCTGGTATGGCAGCGCTTTTTGCTTATGAAGTTAAAGAAGCAATCAGAATACTTAATGAGCCTGATTTTTATATACCACAGGAAGATCCTGATATTGAGGCGGGTAAAATATGGGTAGGACCGGCTGATGACACTATCCTGCGGAAAAGGGGCGTTGAGTTTGTTGATGGTTCAGCTCCCGGTTTTGCTGCGATAGTTGGTGCTGCGCCTGATATTGAAACCGCAAAAATGATAGTTGAAGATTACCAGAAAAAAAGTCTTTATATCTTTTGTGCGGCAAATCATAATGGAAAAACACTTACAGAGCAGTGTCTGGAAGCCGGTATGCAAATTGGCTGGAATACCAGGATTGTACCTTTTGGGCCTGATATTTCCTCTGCTATCTTTGCCCTTGGTTTTGCAAATCGTGCCGCAATGACATTTGGCGGTGTTGAACCTGGCGACTATAAAGCCATATTACATTATAATAAAAACCGTATATTTGCTTTTGTAAATGCCCTGGGAGATATTGGCACAGAATGGGCTGTTGCTGCTGCCGGTTGCGTAAATTGGGGCTTTCCTACTTTGGCTGATACAGATATACCTGAGATTTTACCTACAGGTCTCTGCACCTATGAGCATGTTGTAGCCAATGTGTCCCATGATGAAATTTGCCAGAGATCTGTTGAAGTAAGGGGTCTTAAGGTTACAATTTCTGAGATTGATATACCTTGTGCCTTTGGACCGGCATTTGAGGGCGAGCGTGTCAGAGGTGCTGATCTTTACTGCCAGATGGGAGGTGGCAAGACTCAATGTACAGAGCTTGTAAAAATGGCAGAGATGAATGAAATCGAAGATGGCAAGGTCACAGTGGTTGGTCCTGATGTTGGAGATCTTAAAGAGGGAGATACTCTTCCTCTTGGTATATATGTGCAGGTAGCTGGACGGGAGTTTCAACCTGATTTTGAGCCGATTCTGGAACGCCAAATTCATCATATGACTAATTATATTCAATATATAATGCATATTGGACAGCGCAATATCGCCTGGGTCAGAATTAGCAAGTCAGCGATTGAAAAAGGTTTTACATTAAAGGATATTGGCGTTGTTATACATGCTAAATACCATCAGGATTTTACAAATATTCTGGACAAGGTAGAGGTTACATTATATACAGAAAAAGCAGATGTTGATAAATTAACCAAGAGGGCGAAAGCGGAATATAAGACCAGGGATGAACGAGTTGAAAATATGACAGATGAGGATGTGGATACATATTATTCATGTACTCTTTGTCAGTCTTTTGCCCCTAACCATGTATGCAGTGTAAGCCCTGAAAGAACAGGACTTTGCGGTGCATATAACTGGATGGATTGTAAGGCATCCTTTGATATTAATCCTACAGGGCCGAACCAACCTATTGAAAAGGGTGAATGTCTTGATCCTGTGCTTGGGCAGTGGAAGGGTGTCAATGACTTTATATATAAAGCTTCCAAGGGTAATGTTACTCACTATAATTTTTATTCCATGATTATTGATCCAATGACAACTTGTGGATGCTGTGAATGTATTGCAGCTGTATTACCTATTTGTAATGGTGTTATGACCGTTTCAAGAGAGTATACAGGCGAAACACCTTCAGGGATGAAATTTACAACTTTGGCTGGTGTTATGGGTGGAGGCGCTTCTTCACCTGGCTTTGTGGGCCATTCAAAATTTAATATTACTCAGGGAAAATTTATTGTTGGTGATGGTGGACTGCTTAGAATGGTTTGGATGCCAAAGATTCTTAAGGAAGAGATAAAAGAGAGGATTGAAAAACGAGGCGCAGAAATGGGTGTTCCTGATCTTTATGACAAGATTGCAGATGAGACAGTTGGAATTACCGAAGATGAAATAATGCCCTTTCTGGAGAAGGTGGGGCATCCTGCCTTGAAAATGGATCCTATTACAGGATAATAGTTATATTTTAAGCTTAGGTAATTGCTATAATTTATTACCTAAGCTTAAATAAAATTTCCTTAGGGATCGCCCAAAGCAGTGTTTATGAAATAAAAAGATAACTTTTTAAGTTATTTTTAGCGAACCCTTTTCGAGGAGTAAATTATGGGACTATCTGGAATACAGATTTTTAAATTATTACCAAAAACAAATTGTACTGAATGCGGGGTTCCTACCTGTCTGGCCTTTGCCATGAATTTGGCCTCGGGCAAGGCAGAATTAGATGCCTGTCCATATGTTTCAGATGAGGCTAGGGATCAGCTTAATGAAGCATCAGCGCCACCTATAAGACCGGTGGCTATTGGAGCTGGTGTGCGGGCGTTGAAGGTTGGTGGGGAGACGGTCATGTTCAGGCATGAAAAGACCTTTTATAACCCTACCGGTTTAGCTGCTCTTGTAAAATCAGATATAGCATTGGATGAGCTTGATACTAAGCTTAAAACATGGAATGCCCTGCAGTATGAAAGGGTTGGCCTTAATTTAAGGCCGGAATTGGTTGCCCTAAAGGATGTTAATGGTGATAGTGCAGCTTTTGCGGCTGCAGCCGCAAAAATTTCAAAGGAAAGTGAATTTGGTATCATTTTGATGAGCGATAATATCGACGTTCTTAAGTCTGGCGTTGATGTGTGCACCTTTAAAAAACCAATCTTGTATGCTGCAACCGCAGAGAATGCTGATGAGATGGGTAATCTTGCCAAGGAATCCGGGGCATCTTTAGCCATAAAGGCAGATAATATAGATGGGCTCATTGCTTTGAGTGATAAATTAGCAGGCATGGGTCTTAAAAATCTTATCCTTGATTCAGGCGCCAGGGAAATGAAGCAGCTGTTTACGGATCAGGTAGCCATCAGGAGGTCTGCCCTTAAAGATGCTAACCGTTCTTTAGGTTTTCCAACTATTACCTTTCCGTGCGAAATGGCCAGTAACCTTGAGGTGGAAACAGTAATAGCTTCCATGTTAATTGCGAAATATGCTGGGATTATAGTTCTTTCAGATTTTAAAGGTGAGTCTATTTTTCCATTATTATTAGAGCGACTTAATATCTTCACAGATCCTCAGAGGCCAATGACTGTCACCGAAGGAATCTATGAAATTGGGAAGCCTGATGAAAATTCGCCGGTGCTTGTTACCACTAATTTTTCATTAACATATTTTATAGTAAGTGGTGAAATTGAAGGCAGTCGTGTACCTACTTGGCTGCTTATTAAGGATACAGAAGGTTTGTCAGTTATGACAGCCTGGGCCGCTGGTAAATTTGCGGGTGATGAAGTTGGAGGTTTTGTTAAAAAGAGCGGGATTGCAGACAAGGTTGCGCATAAGAAAATAGTTATTCCCGGTTATGCTGCTTCAATTAGCGGAGAGATGGAAGAAGAGCTTTCAGGCTGGGAAATCCTGATAGGGCCAAGGGATGCTTCCTTGATTCCCAAGTTTCTTAAAGAAATGGTATAATTATTTTTAGTCATCAACAAATAAGGGAGAGGATATATGTTATTAATTGGAGAAAACTTGAATGTTATTAATACTATTATAGGCAGGGCATTCAGGGAAAAAGATCCTGGACCTATTGCTGAGGAAGCTATTCGGCAGAAGGAAAAAGGGATGGATTGGATAGATATTAATTTAGGCCCTGCTAAAAAAGGTGGACCTGAGTTAATGGAATTTGTGGTAAAAACTGTTCAAGAAGCCATTGGTGATAGTATTCCTCTCTGTCTTGATACATCCAATATTGAGGCAATGGAAGCTGGTTTGGCTGTACATAAGGGAAAAGCTATTATTAATTCAATTATGGTAAGGGCCGAACGCTATGAAAAAATGATTCCTCTGGCAGTGAAATATAAGGCATCCATGGTTGCCCTGATGTGGGGTCCGGATGGATTACCCAGAGATGAAAATGAGCGGGCTGCCTTGGCGGTAGAGCTTATGTATGCTGCCAATGAAGCAGGTGTTCCTAATGAAGACATGTTTTTTGATGGAATTGTAACACCTGTAAATATTCAGCAGCCTCAGTTAATGAGCCTCTTGGCCTTTCAGGAAATGTTGCAGGATATTGCTCCTGGTGCTAAATCCACATGCGGTCTTTCAAATATATCTAATGGCCCACCGGAAGAACTAAGGCCCATATTGAATACCGTATATATGGTAATGCTTGAGAGAAAAGGTATGTATTCATGTATTGCTGATGCCTATGATGATAGTCTGGTGGCAGTAGCAAGAGGAAAAAGGCCAGATATCGTTGAGTTAGTTCACAAGGTTATGGATGGTAAAAATGTCGATGACAAATCTTTGCCTGAGGATCTAAATCATGGGTGGAAACTGGCTGACTATGTAAAGACTGCTCGCGTTATACTTGGGGAATCCCTTTATTCTGATTCCTGGTTAAAAATTTAAACTATTTGGATGGTGTTACCAAAAACTTCATTTTATTTAATATCAAGTAAGTCTAAAAAATCATTATAAGCTTGTCATATATGCTGAGCTAATTGAAATACCATCTGAAAAGATTATATATTAATATTTAAAACCTTTCCTAACCATATATGGTGGGAAGGTTTTTTAAGAGGCATTATTTATGGAAAGTGGAAGTAAGGTAACTCCTGGTGACATTGAAAGGTCATATCAGGAGAAAATGATCAAAGAAAAATTATCTAATATTGGAAGAAAAATTCTTGTTATGAGTGGGAAAGGGGGTGTTGGAAAAAGTACTATAGCGTCATATCTTGCACTTTCTTTAGCAGATAAGGGATATAAAGTTGGATTGCTTGATGTTGATCTTCATGGCCCAAGCATTCCACGTATGCTGAATGTAAAAGGTGGCTTTGAGATGCCTGAAAAGGATATTATAAAGCCTTATGCTTTTTCTGAAAACTTAAAGATCGTTTCAGTTGAGATGCTATTAGACGATAAAGATACAGCTATAATATGGAGAGGACCCCTAAAGATAGGTGCCATCAATCAATTTATTGGTGATCTTGATTGGGGAACTCTGGATTATTTAGTAATTGATTCACCTCCAGGTACAGGAGACGAGCCTCTTACCGTTGCCCAAACAATAACAGATGCAGAGGCAATTATTATAACGACTCCACAGGAGGTTAGTCTGTCTGATGTTAGAAAATCGATAAATTTCTGTCGTCAGGTTAAGATAAATATGATAGGTTTAATAGAGAATATGAGCGAATATGTTTGTCCTCATTGTGGCGGCAAAAGTGCTATTTTTGGGACAGGAGGCGGAGCTAAAATGGCAGCTCAAATGGATATTCCATTTTTAGGGACTATCCCTATCGATCCCAAGGTAGTAGAATTGGCAGATCAAGGGCGTTTAGATACGATGTTGGGTCAAACTGATAATGTAATAAACAATGTGTTTGATGTCATTATTAATAAAATTACAACTTAGTTATTATATTTAATAATAAGTACCCGACCACAAGTTTTTCGTTTGAATCCGGATCTTTAATATAAGAGATCGTACACTACAGCCTGCATATCTTATCCTATCTAATCACAATATATGGGCACCTTAGACGTAGCAATAACTTATATTGAATATTTGGCTTAAATTTATTCTAACAAAAAACTTATGGTCGGGTACTTATAAAGGGGAATAAAATGCAAAATGGAAGGATAGCAATACCATCAAATGCGCCTGGTGGTTTGGATGCGCAAAGAGCTGGTCATTTTGGCCACTGCGATGTATTCACTTTTGTTGATGTTGAGGATGGTAAAATTAAAAATGTTACAACCCTACACAATCAGGAACATGTTCAGGGCGGTTGTATGGTTCCTGTTAATTTACTGGCTGAAAATAACGTAAACGTGCTTATTGTCGGAGGAATAGGAATGCGACCTCTGATGGGCTTTAGACAAGCTGGCATAAGAGTATATCATGATGATATAAGGCCTGATATTCGTCCTGTAGTAGAAGATTTAATTGCGGGATCATTAAATGAAATTTCTGATAATCAGGTTTGCGGTGGAGGAGGTTAAGTGTTATGTCAAACCAGGAACATAGTGAAGATGTTTATGAAATACTGAAAAATACAGGATATTCTGATAAGGCTATTCAATATTTCCAAACAAATGAAAATACTGGCATTATTGAGAATGCTGATCAGATAACCGATCTTACAGGTCCTTGTGGGGATGCCATGAAGATATCCCTTAATATTGAAAGTGGTAAGATCAGTGATGCAAAAATACAGGTACTTGGATGTCCAGGAGCTGTTGCGTCAGGGTGTGCGGTTGTTAATCTTGCTAAAGGAAAAACCATACAAGAGGCTAGTCAGATTGATCTAGACTTATTATACGCAGAGCTTGAGAAACTTCCGGAAAAGAAAGTACATTGCGCACGGCTGGCAATAAAGATATTACAAAAGGCATTAGATGAATATAGTAAAAAACAGCAGGAATTACTACAATAACAATGATCTTAGGCCAGTAAAATATCTTAAAGGGTGGAAGACATGAAAATAGCTATTACATCAACTGGGAAGGATTTAGGTTCAGAAGTTGATCCGAGATTTGGTAGGGCCTCTTATCTTTTGATTGTTGATTCAGAGACACTCGATTTTGAAGTGATTGATAATACGGAAAATAAAAATTCTTTTAAAGGTGCTGGTATTCAGGCAGCCGGGCTTATCAGTAAAAGCGGGGCCAAAATATTGTTGACTGGATATTGTGGTCCTAATGCCTTTAAGGCCCTAAAGGCTGCTAAAATTGGAGTAGCCAATGATGCCAAGGGAACTATCAAGGAGTCTGTTGAGGCCTATATGGATGGCAAATTACCTTTAACTGATGAGGCAGATGTCAATGGTTATTGGTAAATTGAAAGTTGCATCCGCAGGAGAACTTTTTGAGCTTGTCAAAGGTTTTATTGAGGGTGGACAATTTAATAACCACAGGTGAATAAGAGGAGATAAAGGATGCCTGTTTATGAATTTGAATGCAAAGATTGTGGTTATGTGACTGAGCTACTAATAGCCAGAAATGAGATAGAACTAGTTGTATGTGGCAGTTGTGGTGGGAAAAATATTAGCAAGCTTATTTCAACACCTTCCTCATTAAAAATCACCAGGAGTTTTCCTGGTGACCCTGCTGATAGATGTTGTGGGAGTGATGGACCTCCTGCTTCTTGTGCCGGGCCGGGAAGTTGTTGTGGAAGATCTTGATTATATATAAATCTAGTTGTTAATGTTTTCATTAACATTACTCTTTAAAAATAAGCTAAGAATTGTAGGATACCAAGTCACATCTGCATTGGTATACACCATAACATCCATATTAATGGCTATAGATGTCAAAGCTATGGCTAACATTTCTTTATTATTTGTATCTTTAAAAACAAACCATTTTTTTGTAAAAGAGGGTGGGGTATCAGTATCTGTCAATTTAACCAATATTTGGCCTGTTGTAGATGAACCTGCCATATCTACTTTACAGGTATACCAATCCGTTTCAGCCTCTGCTATATGAGCGTTAAGACTAAAAGCAAGCATTATTGCCATAAAAATTAATAATCTAAATTTTATCATAATTGTTTAACTCCGATTCGAAAAGTGCAAACTACTTTTTATTGTTTATGAAGGATGCCTAATTTAGATTAATATTTCTGCAAATTTAGGGCCATAATGTTTTAATTTATAAATGAGGTGTCAATAACTGCTTGCAAACATTAACATAAAAGGGGAAAAATATTAAATACTAAATTTTAACTTAATAGGCTCTTAAGAATATTTAATAAGCTTATTGTATTATTTTCCTTACATTTTAAGCTGTAATATTATCAAGACACTAACAATTCTGCTTAAGATTAAAGTAAGTTTTAACCTTATCCAGTAATACTTTATTTTGTTTATCTAAAAATTTTGATTTTGCAATTTGAATCCTTTTTATGGATTGATGTAACCGATTAATGTGAATTTTACCAATAAGAAATCTATTCCTAAGAGCGTGAATTGTTTTTACAACTACATTTTGATCTTCACAAATAAGCAAAATGTCAGCGCCTGCATCAAAAGATGCCAATGCACCTCCAGTAACCCCCCACTTATTGACAATGGCCCCCATTTCCAGATCATCAGTAATAATGAGACCTTTGTAGCTTAAAGTATTTCTTAAGAGGTCTGTAAGAATTATTTCTGAAAGGCTGGCCGGTCTTTCAGGGTCAATATTAGGGTAGATTGCATGGGAGGTCATAATTCCTGCAACATCCATTTGTATTGCTTCCTTAAATGGTAGTAGATTGATTGATTGAATTTCTTCCTCAGTAATATTAATTATAGGGAGTTGATGATGAGGGTCCTGGGACGTTTTTCCAAGACCTGGGAAATGTTTTGCTACGGCCATAACATTATTTGACTGGAGACCTTTAATGATGATACTTCCTAGAGAGGCAACTATTACAGGATCAACCCCAAAAGATCTTTCCTGAAGATGTTGTTCCGGCTCTCCGTGAATAACATCCAAAACAGGTGCCATATTCATATTTAGGCCCACTAACGACATTTCCTTAGCCGTTATTGTGGCAAATTCTCTGGCTTTTTCCTTTGATCTTGCATCCTTACTGATCGCCGTATTTCCTGGAAAAATCGTAAAAGGCTTTTGTAATCTGGCAACCCGGCCTCCTTCTTGATCAAGTGCAATGAAAAGTGGGATACCATGATATTTTATGGACACTTCCTGTAAATCATTACAGAGTGTGGCCAACTGAACCGGATTTTCAATATTACGTTTAAAGAGAATTATTCCATTTAAAGAATAATTGGCAATTAATTTTTCTGTAATTAAATCAAGTTTAGTACCAGGCATACCAGACATGAAAAGTTTGCCTATCATTGTATTAAGTTCGGAGAGTTCAAGTGTGGAATTCAATATGCTATTGTCCTTATTATATCTGTTTAAAGGAGTCTTTTGCGTCAGCAACTAATTTTTTTACCTGGAACCTTAACCAAATCCTTTATTTTAAAAAAGCTATATTGATCAAATCAAATTGATTTAGGAATCTTTTGACATATCTATATCATTACTTTAGCCTGTTTACTAGGAGCCTATCAGAGAAACAATATTTTTTGTAATCTAAATATTAAATTAATGGTAGCCTTTCTGGAAATTAATAATCCATAATTTTTAATTGATAAGCATTATAGACAAAGGTGTTTTATGAAGGCCATGATTTTAGCAGCTGGTCTAGGTGCCAGGCTTAGACCCCTAACACTTAAAAAGCCTAAAGTTTTGGTCCCAGTGGCTAATAGGCCAAACATAGATATGTTAATTGCGTATTTAAAAAGCCATGGAGTTCAAGATATTATAGTGAATACTTATTATCTCCATGAGCAAATTATTGACCATTTGAATGATAATTCCAAATTTGGAATTAATATTAATACTGTAGTTGAATCTCAAGTATTGGGAACAGGTGGGGGAATTAAAAATACTGAGGATTTCTGGGGAAAAGATCCGTTTATAATTATTAATGGGGATATTATAACTAATATTAATCTTACTGATGCTATAAATAAACACATAGAAAAGGCTAATCTGGTTACTTTAATACTTCATGATTATAAAATGTTTAATCAAATAAAAATAGATTCCAATCTAAATATCCTCGATATTTCATCTAAAGTATCTTTTGGGCGTTTTGCCTTTACCGGTATCCATATCATAGACCCTTTTTGTTTAAATTTTATTCCTGATAATCAATTTTCAAACATTATTGATTGTTACCGGAAAATAATAAACTTAGGCTACACAATAAAAGCCTATACTTCTAAGGGTCACTATTGGAGGGATCTAGGAACTCCAAAAGATTATATACTGGCAAACAAGGAAGCCCTTAAAAATAAACTTTTTCTACTAGCACCTGATTCTAAAGTCTCAAGCTCTGTTAAGTTAAAAGATTGGGCAGTGATTGGTAATAAAGCTGAAATAGGAGATCGGGTTATAATTAGTGGATCCGTACTATGGGAAGGTGTAAAGGTCAAAAATGGTATTAAAATTATAGATAGTGTCGTGAGCTCTAATAAATATGTAAGCTCTGATTTAATAGGAAAAATAATATAAGGATATTTAGTTGTTTATGATAAAGCAGCTTCCAAACAAAATATATGATTTTTTTAAAGGACACGGTATTAATGCTGACGAAATAATAATAGAAAAGCTTCAGGGGGATGGATCAAATCGAAATTTTTGGCGTATGAATAGCCATGAATCAAGGGGGTATATCCTCATGATTAATCCTCCTGAAAATATATTTGCCAGGAAAGAAAACCAGGCCTATCTTTTGATTGGCTCTCATCTTAAAAAAAAGGGAATCCCTGTGCCGACAATTTATCAATATGATCTTGATGAGGGTTGGTTTATTATGGAGGATATGGGAGTAAAAAGCCTTAAGGATGTCATTTTAAACCATAAGAACCCGCATTTTTTCTATGAGAAGGTTTTAGACGTTCTTTTTCGATTACAAACTGAAGGAGTTAAAGAGTTTAATCCTGCTTGGTGTTGCCAGACTAAGAGCTATAATTTGAAAGTAATGAGGGAAAATGAGACGGATTATTTTAAAAAAGCATTTCTAATCCAATACCTTGGTTTGAAACGAGAATGGCCGGAATTGGAGGAGGCTTTTAATCATTTGGCTAATATGGCTGCTAAAGAAGATTCTAATTTCCTGTTACATAGAGATTTTCAATCAAAAAACATAATGATAAGGCATGGTGAAGTTGGAATTATTGATTGGCAAGGGGCCAGGCTGGGTCCCCTTGGATATGATTTAGCCTCTCTTTTAATTGATCCCTATCCAGAGCTATCTTTATTGCAGAAAAATGAAATCTATAACTCATATTTAGGATTAATTGAGGAATATGATTCTAAAAGGCTTGATTCTTTTAAAATAATATTGCCATATTTTTTAATTTTGAGAAATTTGCAAATACTTGGAGCTTTTTCTTATCTAACGAAGATTGCGAAGAAAGGGTATTTTGAGGCCTATATTCCAAAGGCTTTAAAATCGCTTAAATATGTTTTAAATATAATTAATGATCACGTTTTAGATGATCTGAAAAATCTTGTTACTAATTTATTGGATTCTTCAAACAGGTGAATTTAAAAATGAAGAAAAAATTGTTTGAACCAGGTGAAATGGTTTCTTCTATTACTGGGCAGGCTGGTATGGTTATAACCGTCAACGAGTTTGAGGAGATCAAGGGAATGCTAAAAGAGAAAAGACGTCCAGGCTATTTTTTTGCCGCTGGATGTTGTCATCGACCTGATTATATTATTCAAGTGCCTGTATTATTTGAGGACGGTACTTATGATGTAATGAAGTCTATGAATATTAAAAAAACTTCTGAACCATCAAATGAAAAAAGAAAACAAATACAAAGAATTCTTGATAAACATTGAGCTATAGGTAAGTATTTTTTACAGGGGTTATTATGGAGAATTGTATTTTTTGTAAAATTATTGCAGGGAAACTGCCTTGCATTAAAATTTATGAGGATGAACAGGTATTGGCTTTTAGTGATATTAATCCTGTATCAAATGGGCATACCTTGGTAATTCCTAAAAATCATGCGGAAAATTTATGGAAGATAGCGGCGGAAGACCTGACAGCTGTACATCTTTGCTCAAAAAAAATAATTCAAGCAATGAAAGATGCTTTAAATTTAAGCGGAGTGGCTTGTGTTCAATTAAATGGCAGTAGTGTAAACCAAACAGTTATGCATTATCATTTACACTTGATTCCCAGGGCAGTTGATGGCCCAAGTCTGCCATTGGGACCATGGAAGATGCAACAGGGTACTCTTGAGTCTATACAAGATACTGCAGATAAAATTATTGCGGCCCTATAAAATGAAGTCTTGTGGGTGGTCTTATTCCAATAACTCCATGTTCCAATATAAATAATCACGCCAGGACTGCGGTATTTCTTTGAACCTTATGGTTATTTGAAAGGCTGGAAGCCAGTTTGGACGGTTTGGTTTTTTAAGGAGCTTCATCCTTGCCTCTTTTGGCGTACGGCCTCCTTTTTTCCTGTTACATTTTATACAGCAGGTTACAATATTTGTCCAACTTGTTGTCCCTCCGCGAGATTTTGGAATAATATGATCATAGGTTAAATCGTGGAGAGGAAGTTCTTTTCCACAATATTGGCATTTATTTTTATCCCTGGCATAAATGTTTTGACGAGAAAATTTTACTTTATTTTTAACTCTTTTTATAAATTTCAAGAGGCGTACTACGGCTGGTAATTTAATGGCAAAGGAGATAGAGTGAATTTCCTTGTTATATTCTTCAATGACTTCTACCTTGTCAAGAAGAAGCAAGGTAATTGCCTTTTTCCAGTTGATAATCTTCAATGGCTCGTAAGTAATATTAAGTAAGAGTACCTGTTCCATTTGTTAATCTCTGAAGATTAAGTGATAATATTTTTTCAATCAATTTATTTTGTAAACATTTAGCGAATACCCACAGCAACGCTAATCTGATTAAACCATGAAAAACTCAGAGGTCGTAAGGAAAGAACCCTCTGAAAAGCATGGATATGTTAGAGAATTCTACTAATAGGCCATTAACTCTGATGGGTTCTTTCTTTACGACCTCTAAGTCTCAAACAGTTTCAAAGTTTAATAAGACCATGTCTGTTACGTGTATTAAATCAGCATCCTTGAAATAGATAAATAGTTACCTTTATTTTTTATTAGCTGAATTGATTTTAAAGTTCAAGGATAAAGTAGAAAAAGCATTATATAATCAATTTGCCTTATAGGGTGATTATGTTTACCTGCATTCAGTGAAAATTTTTCTATAATTCAGC
>DAOWOF010000262.1 GCA_030642205.1 Desulfobacteraceae bacterium
AAATGATCTGACCAATCGCTTGAGAACCAGTCTGATGACTATTCTAAAATATAGATTCAATGACCAGATTTGGGGGAACCTGCGTTATAACTATCGGGGTAGATATATTGACGACTATAATGAAATAATACCCCGTTTTGATTATTTTAGCTGTCAAGGCAATTATGCATACAGTGACAGTATTGTTTTATATGTAGGAGGCCGTAACATCTTTGATGAAAAATCCCCGATTGATTTTGATGCGCAAAAACGTAAAATCCATGTCCAGGGAGGCGCCGATTCCAGTCTGGGCGCCTTTTTTTATGGAGGGATGAGGTTTAAATTCTAGCAGCTTATCTTAATAACTTGTAATTATTTTGAATATATTGATTTTTAGAGGTTTTCTAAATGAAAAAATTAATCTTGTCGTTTTTAATAGTAGGTGTGTTTGCCTTTTTACAACAGGGAATCGCAGCGCTTGTTCCTCCTGATTGGACAGGCAGCAATGGCTATACTCACCAGAATTGGGAGTTTCATGTTCTTAATGTGGATGAATTGCATTGTCCGCCAAGACCCAATGACCCTCAACCTGTAAGTCCCGGGATTCCAGGGAGAGATATCGACTATCTGCTGGCTGACTCCCGTTTTGACCCGCCTGTAAACAGATTTGGAGAGGCAAAGCTTATCCATGCCCTGGTTCCGGATGGAATGTTTGGAACCCTTGCCCATTATCCACCCTATGGAGATTACCCTCGATGTGGCTATTATGGCGGCATGCAACAAGAAGGTTCCGCCCTTGTATTTGAGATTCCCTCTGATAATCAACCTGGCAAACAAAAGGAGATCTGGATCCAATGGCTGTTTTTCACGGACAAAAAAGATTCTTCACGTCTGGTGGAAACAGGCCGAAGCTTTCGTAGTCAGGATGCTGATTTACCCATGAACAGGATAGTCATAACTGATACAGATAATATAATCCAGGTGGACACGCAGATTACCGAAGAGGACAGCAATGAATTTGGCGTCTGGTGCCAGGCTTCAGCCAGATATATCGTTACGGATAATCCTTCCATAATTTATATCAAGATCTATGGCCTTGGAGATTTAGCCGCTTTAATAGACGAAGTAATCATAAATACCCGCAGTATAGAATCTATCAATGTTGAAGTGGAAGAGACACTTCCTCTTGATCATGCCATGAATGTCAAAGTAGACTCTCCTGTGGAGATAAGCTTCGATTTACCTATGGATACGGATGCCACTGATGATGCCTTTACTGTAATAGAATCAAATGGTCAGGAAGTTCAGGGTTTGATTACATGGAAGAATAATAATAAGACATTGACTTTCAGACCCTTTGGTTTTTTTAAATGTGGAACCTCATATACCATAAATATATTAAATACAGCAAGAGCAGTACAGGGAAGCCTTTTGTCTCATGCCTACAGTTTTTCATTCAACACTGAAATGTATTTACCTCCCAGCCCCTTGCTGACAGGCATCCCGTCCGGGATAGTATCAAGTCCTGATTTTGATATTGCCGTAAACGGAAGCGGGATATATCGTTATCGTTATGAAATTGATGGTATGCGCTTTAATGGAACCTTTTACCAAGATCAACCAATCAGCCTCAGAGGACTTGATAATGGAGAGCATCGACTTGTTATAAAAGCAATGGATGCCCTGCAGGAATGGCGCACAATCGAGACTGTAGAGTGGACAATCAGGATGCCTGTGCGGGTAATGGAATCATCTCCCAAAGAACTGGCATCTATCTCTACTGATATATCCATGTATTTTAATCAGCCAATGAATAGAAGATCCGTTGAATCAGCCTTCTCAATAGAGCCTTTTATAGAAGGAACCTTTTACTGGAATAATGATCAAGAGGTAATATTTTATCCGGAGTCAACCTTTCAGGATGATATAATGTATACCTACCGACTATCTATATCTGCCATGGATAGTGTTGGAAATCCTTTGGCCTCCGAATTTTCCTCTTCATTTTTGACCTATTCCGGCGATGCTCTTGTTCGTTGTCCTGTCGAATATGATACATTTCTTCTCTTCTCCGGCATGGGTGGAGGAGCAGGATATCCAAATGGTAATATTCCTGATGGGACTGGTGATACAGGAATACTGAAAACAGGTGGAATCCCTATCTGTGACGGAAGGGTTCTGATAAAGTTTGATCTTGCAAAACTTTCAGGGATTGATCCAAGGGATATCATCAAAGCCACCTTTCATTATTATATGCTGGATGGACATCCAGGGTTCAGGGCTCTAAGCTCTGCGTCCATTGCCGGCGTTCCCATGTACGGGTTTATCCGGGCTTTAAATACCACTACCTTTGAATATACCCTCCAGGACAGAAAAGGACCTCTGCCACATCCCGAAGCGCCGGTTTTCTGGAACGAAGACCTGTCCGGTCAAGGTTATGTTTACATGAAAAACAAGCCAGGCTATGTGCCAGGCTCGCCTATGATTATGGCTGTGCATACCACAGGCCCCAAAAGTCATGGAGCAGTGGACATTACAGATCTGGTCAGGGGCTGGAGTGGAGGAAAATACCCAAATAACGGGATGGAACTAAAAGATCATGATGATCGTTCCTATATAGACAGTCAATGGAAGGATGGATATAACTGGCTGATCTCAAGCAGAGAAGGCAAGGCTGGTCCAGCGCCCTATTTAACAGTGCAGATTAATGCCAAAGACCGTGTTAAAATTCAAGAACAAATGCCTGATAACTCCCCCATTTCAGCAATTCTTGGTATAAATTTACATGCTATTGGAGGTAATGCCGAAAACTATGCCTGGAGCATGGAGAGTCCGTCAGGACTAATAACCTTTGAGGGAGAAGGCCCTGAAATGAGCTTCATGCCAAATACTGCAGAAATGGGTTTATTCCGGGTAAGAGTCACTGATGGAGAAGATACCGACACTATCTTTGTAATCATGCCCAACCCTGCTGGTCAGGAATATGAACAATTCATATATACCCCCTCCGATGAAATGCACGCCAGATCAGAAGAGCTATTCCCTGTCTATATTGGCGGAGAAATGGATCCAGCCGATCAGGAAGGGGTTTATAATATTTGTGAGAACGTAGTTGATGACATTGGTGAGACAGGTATGCTGGAGGACATTCGCGTTGAAACAGATGATCTTTCCAGGACCTGTTTTGGAGGGGTGAATACAAGCGCTGGCGCCAGGACAAGCATTGCAATCATTGACCAGCCTTTTTTTACGAATAAAGGCGTCTTTGTTATT
>DAOWOF010000164.1 GCA_030642205.1 Desulfobacteraceae bacterium
AAAAAAATATTATTTTATTTGCTATCTTATGAATCCAATATGTAGATGAGCCTTTTTATCGCCATCAGTCTTTAAGGAGAACAATATGAACACTACAGATTTTTTAAGTATTGCCAACGCTATCTGTTCTGAAAGGGATCTTATGATCTTTGAAGGTGGAAGATTTTCTTTTGCCCAAACCAATGAACGCGCAAACAGACTTGCAAGTGCATTATTAGGTTTAGGTCTAAAAAAAGGTGACCGTATTGGAATGCTTCAAGTAAATTGTAATCAATATGTTGAATCCTATTTTGCAGCCGCCAAGATAGGTGCCATTTTTGTGCCGATGAATTTCAGGGCCAAGCCTGATGAGCTATCATATTTGATAGCTAATGCAGAGGTCAAGATCCTCTTGGTTGGAAATCGTTACGTATCAATGGTAGAAGAGATGCTTCCTCAGCTGCCCTCATTGCAGCATATAATTGTGATAGATGATAAAGTCGATGGAAAGGCTTTTTATGAAGATGTAATTGCCTCCGGATCTCCTGATGAAGTTATTCCTGAGGTAGAAGACGATGATATCACTATTTTAATGTACACCGCTGGTACCACAGGCCGTCCAAAAGGAGTTCCTCTAAGACATAGTGGTTTTGTATCATATATCCTGGAAAATGTGGAGCCGGCCAGTCCGGATATTGAAGAGCGAAATCTCTTGACAGTACCTCTGAATCATGTTGCCGGTATTCAGGCTATGCTGGCAGCTGTATATGGCGGACGAACCCTGGTTCTTATGCGTCAGTTTGAGGTCAAGGAATGGATGAATACTGTTCAAAAAGAAAAGGTAACCCGGGCCATGTTAGTGCCAACTATGCTCAAATGGGTTGTTGATCATGAAGATTTTAAACAATATGATCTTTCAAGCCTGAAAGTAATTACCTATGGGGCAGCGCCTATGCCTCTTGAAGTTATTACCAAGGCAATCAAAGAACTGTCATGGGTCAGGTTTATAAATGCATTTGGTCAAACCGAAACAGCCTCTACTATAACCTCTTTGGGGCCTGAGGATCATATTATTGAAGGTACTGAAGAAGAACAAAAAAAGAAACTGAAGCGTCTAACATCATCTATTGGAAAGCCATTGCCTGATGTTGAGATAAAAATTGTAGATGAAAATGGTAAGGACCTGCCATATAATGAAGTAGGAGAGATCCTTGCCAAAGGCACCAGGATTATGACTGGGTATTGGAATGATGAAGAGAAAAGCTCTCAGGCTATTACTAGTGACGGATGGTTGCGCACCAGTGATCAAGGCTGGATTGATGAGGATGGTTATGTCTATCTGGCTGGTCGTACAGATGATATGATAATCCGCGGCGGTGAAAATGTTTCCCCGGATGAAGTTGAGGATATCCTCTATTCTTGTCCCAAGATAGAAGAGGCAGCTGTAATAGGAACTCCTCACCCTGACTGGGGACAGGAAGTAACCGCGGTTGTGGCCCTTAAAAAAGGAGAACAGGCTGACAAGGATGAAATTATCCAATTTTGCAAGCCCAGGCTTGCTGGATATAAACGTCCTGCTGCGGTAATTTTTGTTGACTCATTACCCCGAAACCAAATGGGCAAGGTTTTAAGAAAACAACTCAGGGAACAGTACTCATAAGTTCAATAATTCAATATTATAAAACTTTTAAGGAGGAATAATTCAATGGCCAATCAAGTAGGCAAAAGGTATATGTGTACAAAATGTGGAGCAGAATATGTTGTAACACGTGGCGGTGAAGGCAAACTTCAATGTTGTTCTCAACCAATGGAAATAAAAAAATAGCAGGCTCTTTAATAGGATACTTGAGTTACGGAGGGAATAATGTCTGATCTTGGTAAAAGATATCGTTGTGAAAAATGCGGTACTGAAATTCTATGCACCAAAGCAGGAGACAGTATGCCGGTTTGTTGTGATGTTGAAATGCAATCACAGGAACCAAGGCCTATTCCATCTTCTGACTAATAAAATATGTAACTATTCAACAATGTAGCCGGGATCTTTCACCCCGGTTACATTGCTGAATAGTTACTAAAATATAAACTTCTATAGTAGACCCAGTCAAATAAAAACGCGTGAAGCGACTTTTTATCCGGCTATTAAAATATAACAAAATATAAATAGTGTCCGAACGAAGCATCTGTTTCTTTCTCTTTTCCATACGGCGCTATAGCCTTTAAGAAAAGCATTAGGGTAATCTTGATAAAGCGACATCCAGGACGTACCGGAATCTTCTTCCATTATCAGCAGGGTGAAAGGCTGCGGGATTTTCCAAAGGCCCTGAGTCCTGTCCTGGCAAAAGATAATGTCTTTCTGTATGATGCCTTATATGATCATAAACCTGCATCTGCTTTTGATTTAAATCCCATCTCAATTGAGACCCTTCATAAAGTCCATTCAAGGACAATGGTAGAACAGATCCTCTCCTCTAACGCGTTTGAAGGCGCTCTTTATTCTGCTTCGGGTACTGTATCTGCTGGTGAGCGAATTTTCTCCGGCGAGATAGATAACGCCTTTGTCTTTACCGGCTATGGCGATCACCATGCTGGAAGTAATTTTTTTGGCGGAGGATGTTATTTCAATGGGGCTGCCATTGCAATTCATGAACTGCGAAAAAAATTTGGGACCCAGCGTTTTGCCATTATTGATACAGATGCTCACCACGGAGATGGCACTTGGGAAATATTTCAAAATAATTCCGATGTCCTTTACATCTGTTTTTGCACATCATCTTTTTATGAGCAAAACTATAATGTGAATATCCAGGTACCCCATCATACAGATAATACCTCTTACCTGGCCCTTGTAAAAAATGCCTTCCAAGATTGGGTCAGGCCATTTCAACCAGAGCTTATTTTCTGGAATTGGGGTTATGATGGGACCATTGGGGATTATGGTGATTTAGGCCTTACACCCCAGGTTCATCAAAAATTGGCTGAAGAGTTTAAAGAAATAGCCCATGAAATTTGCCGGGACAGGCTGATTGTGATACTTTGCGGCGGTAGCCGGCGGGACCTGGCTACCAGGATTATTCCTGAAATTATTAATGTCTTAGCAGACTAATTAAGGGATATGGCGTTTATCCTGGAAAAAGAAGCACTTAGAGCCTCAGGAATCGCAGACCCAAACCAGATTGATATCTATCGTAAAAAACTTGAAAAATTATATATCCAGATTAATTCCTGTATAAAAGTCCATGGCAGCATCAAAACAAAAGCCGCCATTTTGTTTGCCTGGTTATGGAAAAATAAGCCAAAACGATACAAGATGGGTGGTCATTTTCGGTTCCATGAAGTAATTGATGCCCAGCTTGATAAGGAAGGCCAGGAGGTAGGTAATTGTTTAGGCCTGACCCTCCTCTATAACTCCCTTCTTGAAAAATTTGGAGTCCAACCTGAAACAATATATCTGGAACATGCATTTGGCATTGGGCCCCATGTCCTGACGAGACTGAACACAGAACAGGGTCTCATTGATATTGATAATATTTTTTCAAAAGGTTTTGACTCCCAGGCGCATCTAAACACGCGGGGCAGAACTACTTGGGACAATCAAAAACTGGTATCTGAAATATATGTCAGTGCAGGCAATGCAAGTTTTGATCAAGAAGAATATTCTGATGCCTTACATAATTATAATCTTGCAATTAAATTGAATCCATTACATGAAAAAGCCCATTTAAATAGAGCTATCGTCATTGACAAGATTTCCCGATAGAGTCCCTTATCCTCATTTTATTGATGGTTATTCTAAATGAAAAGCACAGAAATATGCAGGCTATTAGGAATCCAATATCCGATTTTACAAGGGGGCATGCTATGGATCGCAACTGCCGAGCTTGCAGCCGCCGTATCCAATGCCGGGGCGCTGGGGGTTATTAGCCCCTATGCCGGAATGGATAATATGGGGGATCCTGTCAAGAATCTTGAAGACCAGATCAAAAAGACCCGTCAAATGACTTCTTTTCCCTTTGCCGTCAATATCCCCCTTGATCTTAAAGACAGCGGCATACTGATTGATTTGGCTATCCGTCAGGCCGTTAAAATTATTATTACAGCAGCGGGATCGCCAGAGATGTACAGCGAATTCATAAAGGGGATGGGCATCAAGGTCCTTCATCTGGTGAGTTCGGTTAGACAGGCCAGGCTGGCAGAGGCAAGCGGCGTAGATATTATTATCTGTGAAGGTGTTGAAGCTGCAGCTCATAACGGATTTGATGAATTGCCATTATTCTCCCTGATTCCACAGATTGTGGATGAAGTTTCCCTGCCGGTTATTGCCGCCGGCGGCATTGTTGATTCCAGAGGTATTGTGGCGTCCCTTGCCCTGGGGGCTGCCGGGGTTCAATTGGGAACTCGCTTTGTTGTGGTGGAAGAAAATATTGCTCATCAAAATTATAAGCAGGCTATCCTGGAAGCAGGGGATAAGGATACCGCAATTACCGCTCGCAAGCTCCTGCCGACCAGAAGTCTGAAATCCGGTTTTTCAAAGCAACTGCTTGAGCTTGAAGCTCATGGCGCCACTGCTGGTGAGATCAGAAGATTTATCGGCTACCGACGAGCGCGTAAAGGTCAGATAGATGGGGATCTGGAAGCGGGAGAACTTTATTGCGGGGCATCAGCAGGATTGCTGAAAGAAATCTTGCCCGCAGGCCAGGTGGTAAAGAATCTGGTTTCTGAATATCAAATAATAATAAATGAATTACTTTAGTTTTTTTGAAATATCCTGGCTTCAGGTCTAATCAAGTTTGATTAGACCTGAAGCCACTTTCATATAGCTAAAGTGTTAGTGATAAATAAATTATGATCTTATAGATGATTTGTTTTTGAATATCTCTTATAGAACGTCTATTGCTTGATGCTTATCCCCTGCTTTCATGGGCCTGAGGATAAAGGACATCCTTTCCATTAAATTTGCGCGACATAAACCTACTATAACGTCTTCGGCCATAAACATCCCGTCATATTTTTTATTCGGCTTATCAATAAGGGTCATAACGCAAGAAACTTTATTATTATTTGACAGAGATATTTCCACTTGGTAGAAGGCAATGTTAGCAGAACTACATGAAGCCTTTTCCTTTGATATAAAGCAGGCCTGCTGTTGGCATTTATGGATAACAGGGATCTGAAAAAAGAGTTTATCTCCTTTAATATCGCCAAAAGGAGCATGGTCTTCAAAATAAAGGTGATCAACGTTGCTATTCAATCTTAATAAATGATACCCGACGTCTCGTATGCGAATATTGCCATCTTGTGAAACAAGATCAATAATTAACGTGCTGTTATCTGTTCCTTTTGCAAAATATTTGCCTTCCTTGGGCAGGGCACATCCATCTGATACATTGAATAAAACAAAGCATGATAATAAAAATAAAATGACGATAGATTGTTTCATTGAGAATCTCCTTTTTGTATTCATTTCTACAGGTTTCCAAAATAATTTGTAACTTGCTAAAACAAGTTCTGATAAAATGATAATAGATATTAAAAATTATATTTAGACCTAAAGTCGGCAGGAGGTAAAATTGTAAAAGGGTTAACTATTTTGGCAAATGATTACTCGTATGACAACTGGAAACGGAGCAACATATGCGCCAATATCAGTCTTAATGCCCATTAATGGACAGTCATCCCGTTAACTACCTGTAATAATAGAATAAATTTT
>DAOWOF010000263.1 GCA_030642205.1 Desulfobacteraceae bacterium
AAATGCTGGCCAGATTTACAGCTGTCAAGGTTGCCATAGGTCATGCCATTATAGAGACCAGGGATGGTCTGCTGGATCTGGATGCCCTGGATAATATTTATATAGCCAGGAAAGTTCTGGCAAAAATAATGGACGAATTATGCGCTGATCTTCCAGAGGCAACACCTGATCCGGAACCAACTCCTGATCCAGAGCCAACTCCTGATCCGGAACCAACTCCTGATCCAGAGCCAACTCCTGATCCGGAACCAACTCCTGATCCAGAGCCAGGCGATGATGTCGCAGATGGATCTTATACAGTTTCTATCTCAAGTAATATGGGCGATCATGGCGTGATTGATATGGAGGTTATAGATGGCATAGCCAATGGCATTTTAGATTACACTATGTACATAGCCGCCTTTGGAATGGAGCTTAGTGTTGACCTTCCTCTGGTTGATGTTCCTGTTAATCCTGGAATGGCATTGAACTTTGACTCTATTGCCAACGCGATGGGTTTAGATGTTCCGATAGGTGTGGATATTGATTGCGCCAACGGATCTTATACCATTGTAATCCAAGATCCTACCTTTGTTCCGGTATTGGGATTTGACACAATTAATGGAACCCCTGTCTGTGATTAAAGAGCAATTTTTTTACAGGTAATAGCGTAGAGAGTTTTCGCTGATGAATCGAGAGTGAAAAATCTCTACACTACCTTATTTATATAGCTTTTAACCACACTGCTTTAATTTCTAATTTAAGGAGATATATTTAATGAAAACTAAAAGCATTACTTTTTTAAGTATTTTAGCCCTGGTTTTTACACTGGGTCTGATGCCTGTTTTTAACAGTCAGGCATTAGCAACGGGCGATGATTGTATGGACGAAGTATGCGCTCTGATTGAAGATGCCCAGTATGACATGGAAGATGCCGCAGCATATCTTAAAAAAATTGGCCTTATCAGGCGTTCCCTTGGCAAGAGACAACTCAGACATGCCATTGTGAATATAACCGCGGCACAGGTCAAGATGATGAAATGTGCCATAGGGGCATTGCCATTGGATATGATTGGAGGAATTCTACCCCATAATTTGGCAGAGCTTAAGAATCTTTTGCATAATGTTCTTCCTGCAATGTTGCCCATGATTCCGGATCTCCTGATAAATCCGCTTGTAGAAGCAATGACAGTAGAACAGGTTCTTACAATAGCCAAAATTATTGTGGCTGATGCTCTGGTTGATTCCCATGGCGTCACTGATCTGGATGCCCTGAATAATATTGCTGTAGCTCAAAGGCTCCTGGATAATCTGAGTATATGTAACTAATCTTAAAGTAAATTATGTTTTAAAACCTTCTCATAGTTTAGCCCATTTTTATTATTTGGCGGTCTCTCTAATAAGAGGTCTCCAAATAATAATTTCATATTATAAGGCTCTTGCAGGCCCTCCCAATATGGGTGTTTTTTCAGACTGAACACAATATACTGCGTTTTAATATAATTCTTTTGAATCTCTGCAAGAACCCCTGTCATCTTGATATCAAACGTGCTTTCTTGTCATTTCAGCATCCATGCCTACGGTATCAACACAATAGCCGACTGATCAAAAAGGGTTTTCTCAATATTTTTTTGAAATTTACTCTACTCATTTACTTCTCCTTTTGGGATTGCCGGAACAAGTCTATCAGGAGATATATCCAGACAAATCTCTACGCAAAGATTACTCCTACCTACAGGGTGCAGTTTCCCGAATTCTAATTAACTTAAAAAACAGTTTGTATATAATTCGAAAAGTTGTCTGTACATATGTTAGTATATTATTAAAAAAAACGTGAACTCAAAGATAAATAGCAAATCTATTCTCGTGTAAAATTTTATTTGACAGTGATGTTTTAATTCTATATAAATACTCATTCCAAACGATGATAATCTGTAACGACTTGACTGATTTCCTGAAAAATCATAATATAATTTCAAACTACTGCATATTATATCCTAAAATCGGTTGCATAAACTATTTTGCATATTGCCAAGCGTTACTATAGTCAATAATAACCTGTAACCCAGAATCTTTTAAGTCATTAGCACTTTAAAAAAAGCAGATAGCATTGTCCAGGTAGTTCCCGACTTCCATACTCTAAATCCAGATAAAAGCATAGAAGTCAGGATAGAATTGGCCTGTATGTCTGGTAAACGCAAAGATATTGTATCCAGACAGCTAAAAAGGTATTATTGCTTGACCCCTTTGGCCTCAGCCATTATTATACTGATGATTGGGATTCTTGTGACTGTTTTTATTGAGGCTAACGGAAAAATTTGAATTTTAGAACCTGAATCAAAAGGTTAACATGAAAAATAATCTGTGTTTTGAAGGTAGAAAAAATGCATGGTACTGTCAGAGGACTGTTAATTAATAAAGTTGAAGAATTTGGCTTGGGTATTCATGCTAAGTTGCAGTTTTGCCCCCTTAATCCTTATCCAGCATAGATCGTGCCACACGTGGTTTCAACATGTTACACTTATGCAATAATTCGAAAATAGCCATATTTATAATTGCTGTTTTTTGTAATAAGGTAAATTTGAATAATAGAATAACTTTCATATCATGAAAGGGGGTGATTCGGCTTCTTGAAAAATGGTTTGGTCAAACGAGCAATTGAGGGGTGATGGTGATGCAAATAAAGGTTGATCATTTGGCCAGCTAAAGATTTATCATGGGTTTAATAAAATTATTAAAGGAGATGTAGAGATGAAGAAAAAGAGTTTTTTAGGTATTTTTATCCTTGCCATTATGGCGATGGTGTTTGGCTTTGCGTCAAGCGCTATTTCCTGTGATGCAGAAGATTGTGTTCTGGACACAGTATGCCCATTACTTGATAGCGCAGCCGCAGAGCTTGATGCCTCAATGGTTCTAATAAAAAAGATTGGTCTCATCCGGCGTATAAAGGGACGGATGTGCCTGAAAAGGGCTGCTCTGGATATTTTGAGAGCGCAGGATCGTTTAAGACGATGTGATGTCGACGCTGATTGCATTGACAAGATTAAACTGCTGGCCAAATTTGCTGCTGTCAAGATTGCCATAGTCCATGCCACTATAGAGACCAGGGATGGTCTGCTGGACCTGGATGCCTTGGATAATATTTATTTCGCAAACATGATGCTGGCTAAAATAGCTGCTGAATTATGTGGCGCACCGGCAGAACCGGATCCATGTCCAGAACCTGATCCAGAACCGGATCCAGAACCGGATCCAGAACCGGATCCAGAACC
>DAOWOF010000053.1 GCA_030642205.1 Desulfobacteraceae bacterium
TACCATCCATTAAAAGATTTGGCCTTCCGTGATGTTGTTGCCAGATCAATAGATATGGAGCTTAAAAAAAGCGGTGATGATTGTGTCTTTCTGGACATCAGCCATAAGCCTTCCAGCTTTATCAGAGAACGCTTTCCTCATATCACAAAAACATGTCTTGGTTTTCATATTGATATCACAAAGGAACCGATACCCATCGTTCCTGCCGCCCATTATATATGCGGAGGTCTCTTGACTGATATGAATGGTTTAACAAACCTTAAGAACCTCTACGCAATAGGTGAAGCTGCCTGCACAGGGCTTCATGGCGCAAACCGTTTAGCTAGCAACTCACTCCTGGAAGCCCTTGTTTTTGCACAAAGAACCTCTACCCATGCCATCCAAGCCTTGAAAACCAAGCCATATGGCCCTTTTCCAAAGGCCCCTCAATGGGATTCCGGCAGTGCCACAGATAGTGAGGAACTTGTGGTTGTATCCCATAACTGGGATGAAATAAGAAGATTTATGTGGAATTATGTTGGTATTGTGAGGACAAATAAACGTTTAGAGAGGGCTAAAAATCGAGTAGCCATGATCCAGAAAGAAATTAAGGAATACTATTGGAATTTCCTCATAAGCACTGACCTCCTGGAACTTCGCAATCTAGCAATGGTCGCAGAGCTTATTATTGAATGCGCTCTGCTAAGAAAGGAAAGCCGCGGATTGCATTACAATTTGGATTATCCAACTAATGATGATCTTTATTGTAATACAAACACAGTAATTTGGAGATAGCAGGACAACGAAAAACAAGATAAGAAGATGATGCTAATGAAAATGTCTTTCTCTCATAAAACCCATTAATTGCAGACAAGTCTTAATCGCAACAAATGTTAGTCCTCCACCTACGATTGAAAGGGCTGTATATAATAATCCGAAAAAGATTAAGTACTCAATATTCCACTGCCATTCAAAAGAAAATGGTGTCATTTAAAACTCCTGATTATCTTCATTTAGTAGATGGGATTCTTGCGATACCATCAAGTATTAATAACCGAGGAAAAAGTCAATGCGCCTTTTTCCTCGGCGGGGGCTTACGCGCCCTCGGCCTGTTGATAGACTTTGTACGAGTCCATCAAGTATCAGGTGATAATATTTAGCTCTTTTTCCTTCGGGAAAACAGGTAGGTACCGGTATGAAAGCGCATAAACCAGAACGCCATAACCTAACACAGCTAAACCAATTCCCCATTCCTGCCATGTGGGAACATAGCTCCAGAATCTATCAAATGGCATCACCGGAATAGCTAGGGTTACCACAATAAAAACAAAACGGTTTATCACAATCCCTGTGCAGTTTAAAATACCGGCAACAACTAACCAGGTTCCATTTTGCCTGATCCTGGGTATCATCAACATTACAGCCGGAATAACTCCACAGATCAAGATTTCACAAACCACTAACCAAACACCGTAAGGCCCTTCTCGGTAAAAATCCATAAAAGTCATACCAGCTCTTGGTACAACCCCATAAATCCAGCCCAGGGTATCAATGATTTTTAGAACGATATAAAAAGATAACAACCACCCTGAGATCTTTGCCAAGGTTTGAATTGCGTTATCCGGTACCAACTTTTTACCGGATATAAACTCAGTCAGTTTGGTACATAATATTGTAAAGCATGGTCCGCAGGCAATTGCGGATAAAATAAATAGAAAGAACGTCCATGGCCAAATATAAAAGCCTTCTCTGGCGGCAAATGGCCTGCCATACAAGACACCAAACATTCCACCTAAAGAACCCTGATGAAAAAATGATAAAAAAGCACCTGTAGCAGCAAATACAGCCATAATTTCATGCAGATTATGCCCTATCAATCGAATAGGTTTTATTTCATTGAGTTTGCGATTCTCAAAAATAATAGGCACAAATTCAATAATTAATACTATTAAATAACAACCAATACAAAATGAAACTTCAACCAACATAGAGTGAATATTGGCATGCCAGTAAATAAACCACCCACGAATAGGCTGACCAATATCTATCCCAAGCATTGCCATAGCGCCTGAATAACAAATAAAACCAATGATCACGGCAGCATTAATGATATTCTTTAATTCTTTACGATCTATAATATAAGTAAGAAATCCGGTAAAGAATGCCCCCGCTCCTAAAGCAATCACGGCCAAGTCAAAAACAATCCACAATGCAAAAGCAAAAACATTGCTCATATTAGTCTGATTAAGCCCTTTCCAGAGGCAGAGAACAGCAGACAAGCCACCCCATGCAAGCAACGCAAAACATGGTAAAAGCAAGATTAAAAATGTTGTTAATGAGCATCTTTTTACGCCTTCAGGCAATATTGGCGAATCCATATATTATCCCTCCTTAAGAACCGAAATATACATCAGCTGCCTTTTGACAGCCGCTTGAATTCTCCGGGTCGGTAATTATCTGCCAATCTCCTCACCCAATCTTTGGTGGATAGATAATACACCTTGGGCTTTGTATTAAGACGCTCCAGGAGCCTGAATGCGGTAGGCAATTGAATCAGCTCATGAACTTTATGTTTTGGATTATTAAGGTCACCAAAAGTAATAGCCTGAACCGGGCAAGCCTCGGTGCATGCCGTAATATATTCATGCTCTTCAATTTCGCGTCGGCCTTCTGCATAGGCCTGATTTTTGGCTCTCATTAGACGATGATGACAAAAGCTGCACTTTTCAATCACCCCCCTCATACGAGGAGATACATCGGGTGAAAGATAACGTTCCAAACCTTTCTCTTTTGGAAAATAAGCATCCCACCAATTAAAATATCTGGCATCAAAGGGGCAGGCCGCCTGACAATATCGACAACCTATACACCTGGTATAAATCTGACTGACTATGCCGGTATGAGGATCAAGCTTTGTGGCAGAGGCCACACAAACCGACACACATGAGGGATGATGCCCTCCCCTGCCATCCTCATCACAATGCATACACGGCCTTGGAAAATAACTATATCTCGTATCCGGAAATTTTTTTCCATTGGAAATTTGATATAGTTGTATCCAGGTGATACTACGCTCTTTATCAGATTCATCTTTTCTGACAGATACATTATTTTCTGCCGCGCAAGCCGTCATACAAGTTCCGCACCCAGTGCATTTATCGAGGTCTATGACCATCCCGTATTTTTTTCCCACATGGCCATGATCTTTTTTCATGTTTTACCTCATTTAAACCTTAATTAACTTCACAGCAGTATTCCACCATACTATTTGTCCGCTAACAGGATCCCTGTTTGTCGTAATAATATCATTAGGGTTAACCCCCTTCCCTTTCAAAAACTCATCATAGGCGGTATGGCCAAACCCTAATGGCAGATAGACAATCCCAGGCATAGCTCCCTCTGTAATATTTACCCGCACCTTAATTCTTCCGGCAAGGGATTTAATAATTACGCGATCACCTTGTTTGAGATCATTTGCTTTGGCAGTCTGGGGATTTATATCCGTGAAGGATTCATCGTTTCTTAGTTGATTATCTAATAATGTCTTATTAGAAAAAGGCGGATTTGGCGCCCATTCGCTGGCAAGATTGATCATTTCATAAGGCATCATAAAAAGAGGGTACTCTGTAGAATCCTGGCTGGATTCATCTTTGCTATAATGCGGCATACATGCCTCATCCGCATTTTTAGCTACACCAAGGTCTTTTAGTACCTTTTTTAGCGGCTTCTGTTTGGCAGCAATATCAATTGCGCTTTTAATCCTTAAGCTGAAAAATTCAAATTTTTTGGAAGGAGTCTTAAAGATGCTGCTATAATTCTGATAATTATGTTTTGCTGTAAACCAAAATCCACCTGTTTTTATGGCTTCCCACATCTCTTCAAAGGTTGAGTAATCAGGAGCAGCTCTGTTTCCCGCTTTTTGCATTTTCCAAACAGGATGAGATGCATCATAGCCAACCAGACCTTTCCCATTGGAATATAGTCCGCTGGCCCGGGTCTTAAGTACGTCTTCATATTCAGGCCATTGAAATGATTCCGCTACTGATCCCCCAATTTTTTTCGCCAACCGAATGATAGCATCTCCAGTATTTTCTGTATTATATACCGGATCCACGACAGATTTTGTTAACCCATAAAATGGGTATTGGAGCCCTGGCGGGCAAACCAGATCATCCATTTTTTCAAGATAAGTATGATCTGGCAGTATTAGATCTGCCATCAAAGCGGTTTCATCTTTAAAGGGAGAAAAACTTACGATAAATGGAATCTTTTTTAAGGCCTTATAACAAGCCGTTGTATCAGGTAAGGTGAAAACCGGATTAGCCTTAAAAACCAACAAAGTATCTACTGGTGATTGATGCCTTTTTAAAATTGCATCCAAGAAATTATTAATAAGGCTGTTTGTAAAAGGATATTTTGATGTCCCGGCCTGATCAAGTCTTTGCTTTTTGAGCCCCCGCAAGGAAATCTGATCGTTTTTTAATTTCTGCAGATCACTTAAAGGCATGGCCTCATGAACAAGAACTCCTCCCGGCTTATTAATATTTCCTACCAGGGCATTCAGGCTCTGAATTGCCATAAATTCATAAAGACTTCCATTTAATGATCCTTTGCCCTTGCCGCAAATAGCAATTGGAGCTTTTGCCTTTCCAAATTCATGAGCTAAAGACTTGATCTTATCTGCTTGCAGGCCAGTTATACCAGCGACCTGCTGAGGCGAATACTCATCCAGAACCATTGATTTAAAACCTTTATGTTCCTGTCCGTCCAATGATTTCCAATCATGGTAGCCAAAGCAGTAATTCTCAATAAATGATACATTGCAAAGTCTGTCTTTAATAAGAACATGTGCTATCCCCAAAGCCAAAGCGGCCTCAGTACCAGGCTTGGGAGTTATCCAAAAATCAGCTTTAGAGGCCGTATTGGATGCCCTTGCTTCGACCTGGATAATTACTGCCTTTTCTTTAGCATGAGCATCGTGCCATAAACCCCAAGCATTTAAAACTCTTCCAGGAGAACCCCATCCCTCCAGCAATCCGCTTCCAAAACTTAAGATGCAATCTGCATTTTCAAGGTCGTAGGCCATCATTTCGCCTGTTCCCTGCTGGAGATAATTAACCATGGAACAGGTATCGCCCACAGAAGGCATGCTCACATAGTTTGGGCTCCCAACGGCTTTTAACAGCCTTTCCACCATTAAAGCCATTGTTGACTCATTAGGATTCCCATCTATTGCTGCCAGCGCTTCAGGATGCCCCTTTTTACGCAATTTGGAAATCCTGCCAGACAATATATCAAGAGCCTCGTCCCAGCTTATATCCATAAAGACCCCTGAACCACGGGGACCGACCCTTTTCATGGGACTCGTAAAGCGAATACTCTCATTATATAATAATTGAAGCCCACCCATTCCCAAGGGACAAATTCCACCTGGATTAACAGGGTAATCTGAACGACCTTCAATTTTAACAGCCCTGTTGTCTATTTTCCTCACTTCAATTCCACAAGCACCGCGACATAGACTACAGACAGTCTTTTCTTTAGTTACCGCTCCAACAGGAGGCACCGGAACCCAAGGCCAATTTTGGGTCCATATGGCAACATCATCGGTAAACTTCCAGGGAAGAGGTGTCAATTGAATCCCGGCTACGCCTCCCACCAGGAATTTAATAAAATTTCTTCTTTTCATTTGCATAGATCATATTCCTCAGAATATTAGGTATTTAGTCTGCCCTATAAAATAATTCCAGATTAGATCTTTGATAACCAGGTAAAAAATCTCTTTACGCCTTTTTACCTGGTGAATAAGAGGCCGTTCCTTGTCCACTTAAAATCAATTCAAATGGTTTCCGTACCAAGATGGATCTTTTACACCCTAACCGCTACTTATGACAAACGAAACAGGCATTATTCTCTTCGTGCCCTGTCTTGGTATGGCACTCAGCGCAATCATCCATTTTCATTCGATCCCAGGTATTAGTCTTCCACCCTGAAAGACGTTTTCCCCATATATTAATACTGTAGCCAGTCAAGCGATTTTGCTGATATACTGGAATCTTTTCACTTTTTCCATGATCCCCATGACATACAAAACATTCCTGCTTACCCATATTTACATGCGCTATATGAGAGAAATATACACAGTCTGGTTGTCTGTAGTAAGAAAACCATGAGACCTCTTTTTCTTCAGCAACATAATTTTGTAAAAATTCTTTCTCTTCCAGAGTTTCACCGATAGAAGATTCAGGGTCATCATGACATTCTATACATTTGTCAATTTTAGGAATGCCTGCAAAAGATCCGTCCTCACGAAACTCATGACAATACAAACATTTTTCTGTTTCAGTTTCCCCTTCTATTCCTGATTCTTCATCAATATGAACAGCATGATTAAAATTTATAGGCTGAGGTTGTTTAGAATATAAAATCATGGGAAAAAGAATCCATCCGACGACTAAAGCGGCAATAAAACCGGCTAGCAAAAAGAATCCGGTTGAAAGTGTACTTCGTAAATCCAGCCATGGCGGAACGAAATCGTTTAAAGATGAAAGAAATCCTTCACCCAATTTTTCATCTGGCTTTTCCATATATTTTTAAGCCTCATTCATTAAAATTATGGTATGTCCCTGTAGCAGTCTCACCCAAAAGCCTTATTTTTTAACAGCTAAAGAGCTTCTCTTACTTGCCATTTCATGCAATATAAGAATTAACATATCTAAATAACAGTTTCTGCGTATTTACATACTACACCTCTGTTTGTCAAGGCAAAAACGTTTCTATTACGCTTTAATATGGCCAAGAATCTATTTTAGTGTCAGCAGCAAGAATGTATTTGAAGTAAAAAAAATTGATTTTGATCAAAGGCGGATTATAGGAAATAGCACTGGATTAATAATTAAATCTAAGAGAAAAATAACCCTTACCCCTAAACAAAAGTAAGGGTATAAGGGCTTGATAATGGAATCGAAAATTGACTGAAACTGACTTACATATTTCTCATCCTCTTTCGCCTTCTCTTGGCGGCTTTAGCCTGCTTCTTTTTTTTCTGGACACTCGGTTTATCATAGAAACGCCTCTCTTTTATCTCAGAAAAAAAACCTTCCTTAGTCAATTTTCGTTTGAGATCCCTGATAGCCTTCTCTATCTGATTATCACGGACAATAACTTTCATTTCATTTTTCCTCAATATATAAAAAACATCTCAAAATAAATTAAAGGGGATGCTCTTCATGTTTATTTTAGTTTGTTTTTGATCAAATCAATAAACAATCCTTGTTATCCGGCCAATATTATGGGTGTTTGTTATAATAATCAAACCAGCATTGTTACCTGTTTGAAAGCAACTTAAAATATCCTGGTTATTTGAACCACCCCCTTTATGACTAAAGATAGATCTAAAATATCCTTCATATATTTAAATTGTTGAATACCTTAAATATGATGATATAAAAAAATATTAAGTAATCTATACTACTTTCAATAGATAAGTCAACACCCTGTTAAGCGATTTATGTCTTTTAAAAAAATATATTTTAGCACGGCTGAAGGAAAACCAGCAAGTTTTCATGCCAAATATAGAAATGTCCCCGTCCCAAAAGAAGATGGTCTTAATTTTTAGCTAGCCTTAATTTAACCACCGATTCAATATGATATGTATGGGGGAACATATCGATTGGGGTTACTTCCATAAGATCATAAACATGCCTCATATAACTTAAATCCCTCGCTAATGTAGTCGGATTACAAGATATGTAGACTATTTTTTCAGGTGCCAAAGATAAAATCTGAGCCAGAACATCTTTATGTATCCCTGATCGAGGTGGATCAAGGATCAGAACATCCGGCCTAAAATTGAGATCAGCAAGCTTTTCCCTTATATCGCCACAAATAAATCGGCAATTTTCAATCCCTTTATCCTCGCAATTTTTCATTGCATCCAGGACAGCACTTTTATTAATTTCAATTCCAATTACTTCTTGTACCATATCAGCTAAAAAAATTGGAATGGTACCTGTTCCGCTATATAAATCGAGGACTTTATCCTTATCACTGAACTCTCCATAATCTTTTAATTTTTTATATATCTCCAAGGCTCCCAACGTATTGGTCTGAAAGAAGGAATTCGATGATACCTGGTAAGAAAAGCGTCCAATATTGTCATGAAGGTAACCCTTTCCGTAAAGCACTGATTCAATTTCTCCAACTGCAATTGAGGCTTTCCTGTTGGTTATATTATTTATAATGGTCTTTATGCCATCAATATTACTAATTAAGGAATCAGCCAGGGGGCCAACAATCTCAGGCTGGTTTTGGGAAGTGATTAAATTTACCATCCACTCATCCGAGGCAAGAGAATATCGAAGCATCAAATACCGCCAGAAGCCCTGATGTGACTTCAGGCCATACACAGGAACTCCGCTTTTCTTAACATATTCCTTCACATGGCGAAGGATCTCATTTCCCTTTTCCCCCTGCAATAAACAGCCATCCATGTCTATCACTTTGCTAAAGGTACCCGGGGCATGAAGGCCCAAAGCAAATCCTCCATCAATATCCTTAAGATGTAATTCCTGTGGCAAAAACCAACGCCGATCGGAAAAAGAAAATTCCATCTTGTTTCGATACGCAAAGATATTAACAGAGGGAATTGCAGGTCTTACACATATATCTTTAAAGCCGCCTATATGCTCCAAAGATTCTCTTACTATCTCCTTTTTATAATAAAGCTGCTGCTGATAAACTACTGACTGCCATTGGCATCCTCCGCAATATCCATGATAAGGGCATGGAGGATTTACACGATAAGGCGAAGGATCTAAAATCTCAAGTATCCTGGCTTCAGCAAAAGTCTTTTTTTTCTTTGTAATAAGGATCCTAAGCCTGTCGCCAGGAACTCCACCTTTCACAAAGATGACAAGATTTTCAATCCGTGCGGCACCCCGTCCACCATAAACCATTTTTTCAATCGTCAGCTCTATTGAATGACCTTTACGTACTTTTATTTCCATATAATTTATCTCAGGTTATCTTGATTAATTAATGTCAGAACAAAAACTAAAAATTTTTCTTTCTTTTTGGTTGTGCCTGTCAAGGCATGGATATTGATGCAGTGTGTTTTTTTACAGTCGGCAAATAAATTTACAGTTTCATTGTATAAAATAAACTTCAAATATGCCTGCATATTGTTAAAACAATATCTAACTAATTGTTTTCACTATTTTAATTCAGACAGCATAATTCATGGCATAAGTATTGCTGTGGGATAGACCTAATCCCTGATTTGCTTCAATATTTTCTATAAAAGCATATAAGGAGCCTATAATGAAAAAACTCATATCCGCTCTAAAGAATGAAAAAGGATTCACCTTAATAGAAGTCTTGGTCGTAATTAGCCTTATCAGTATTATGGCCAGCATAGCAATCCCCGGTTATAGTGTATGGCTGCCTAATTACAGACTAAAAAACGCATCCAGGGATCTTCTCTCAAATTTTCAACTAGCTAAACTAACCTCAATCAAAAAAAATTGCAACTGTGCCATTACATTCAGCCAACCTGTGCTCGGAACTACCTATGACTACGTAGTCTTTGTGGATGCTGATAATGATCTGGAATTTGATGCTGGAGAAGAAATATTAACCAAGATTCTTTGGACATCTTATAAAAACGTCCTATTTGATACAAACCTGGGAAGTGTTAATTTTGCCAGCAACGACGATGGCCTTCCAGCAATAGCTTTCCGCACAAACGGCCTTCCTGTCAGCAACTCAGGGGCAATGGGAATGGGAACTGTTTTTCTTAAAAATACGAGGGATAAGACATCAAGCATTGTCTTATCCGCATCAGGAAATATCAGGATTCCCTAAACATTCAATTATGAGGGTTAAAGAAATGGCAGCCATAAATAATAATAAAGGTTTTACCATAGTTGAACTTTTAATCGTCATGGCCATGTCTCTGATCGTTATGGGTGGAATCTACCAGGTCTATTATTCCCAGCAAAAAGCATATGTGCTTCAGGAACAAACATCCGCCATGCAGCAAAATCTCAGGGCAGCCATCTATCTTATGACAAGGAACATCAGGATGGCAGGCTACAGTACGGCAGGCGCAACCGCGGGAATAACGGCTGCAGCCCCAAACTCGATTGCCTTTAGTATGGATCTGAACGGCAATGGCACAACTACAGATTCAAACGAAAATGTTACATATCGCCTTTATGACGCTTATGCCGATGGAGACAACGATCTGTCAATGGATAGCGGCAGCGGAAATTCTCCCCTGGCAGAAAACATTGATGTCTTAAACATTGTTTATCTGGACAGCAATGGCACGGCGCTGGATGATGATGGAAACGGCAATGTTGTAGCATCTATTCCACGTATAAGATCAGTCCAGATAACACTTGTGGCCAGAGTCGATAAACCAGATATGAGATATAATAATAACCAGGTTTATATTAACCAGCAAAATCAGCAAATATACACTGCCAATGATAATTACAGACGCAGATTATTGACAAGAGAAATTCAGTGCCGCAATTTAGGCCTTTAAATTAAGGAGAATCCCTGTGAAAAGTTATAAAAAAATATCCTCTTTTTTTGGTCATATCAAATTAACTCGATTGACTGAGATAAATGGCTTTTCCATGATAGAAGTTTTAATAGCAATAGTTATTCTCTCTTTCGGCCTTCTGGCTGTTGCATCCATGCAGGTTTCAGCTCTCCAGGGCACAAGTTTCTCCAGAGGAATTACAGAGAGTTCAGAAATGATACAGGATCGGATCGAAAAAATAATGTCCTCCAATTATGCATCGATTGTTGATACATGGAATGATGGAGCAGCAGGGTTAAATAATGCTACCCCTGCTACTGCTGACTACAGTGATGAAGTGGATATTATCCATGTAAGGTATAATGTTTACTGGAATGTAGCCACCAATTGGATAGGTGATCCTGCAACCGGTTACGCCATGACAGGGGTTAAAACAATCAGGGTCATAGTTGCCTGGCAGGATCGTGGAAGGGCCAGGACTGCGGCATTTGATCTATTAAAGACCAACATATGATGAGGGGAAAAATGATAAAGAAAAATTTTATTCCACATAATGAGGAAGGTTCTGTCTTGATTATATCTCTTATTATGTTAGTGCTCCTCACTTTGATTGGAATGTCGTCTACCACTACCACTCAGATAGACATACAGATCTCCGGAA
>DAOWOF010000208.1 GCA_030642205.1 Desulfobacteraceae bacterium
ATAAACCAGAAGGTCGCGAAAAAACTGCTGGAAAAAATGGGTTTTCGAACAGACTGCGTTGCCAACGGCGAGGAAGCTGTTACGGCTGTCCAGAGTATTTTCTATGATATTGTGCTCATGGACTGTCAGATGCCTGTAATGAACGGGTTTGAAGCAACACGAGAGATCAGGATACTGGAAGCTTCAAATAAAATAAAAAATAATGGGGATTCGAGGATTCCTATTCTGGCCATGACTGCTAATGCCATGAAAGGCGACCGCAAAAAATGTATCGAGTCAGGCATGGATGATTATATGACAAAGCCTGTTAACCCCCAGGCCTTGACGGAAATGCTTGAAAAATGGATCTGCGATTCTTAAAATGCAATTAATTACGCGCCTCTTCAAACAAAACTGATAAATGAGGAGATGCGAGACATTGTCCTTGCTAACCACAAATGGTCAGGAAAAAAAGTATACTTTATCACATGGCAAATTTTGAGAAATCAGCTACACTCATAAAAAGCTTCTCCAGATGCTGTAGAATTCCGACCCTGTTCTCCCTTAATTCCTGATCTTGTTTTACAAGCACTTCAACCCCGTCAAAAAAATCATCCACAGGTCCTCTGAGCTTACTCAATAACTCCAGGGATGCATTATAATTTTTCTGTTCAAGCCTGGCCTGGATCTCATCTTTAATGTTTATAAATAAATCCCAGAGGATATTCTCGCAAGGTTCCTTCAAAAGAGAGGGATCTACCTCAAATGGTATTTTCTGTTTTTTCAGGATATTTTTTACACGTTTGAATGTCAGAGTAAGGGCAGCAAAGTCTGATGATCCTTTTATGAATATTTCAAGTTGTTCCAGCCTGGACTGGATCTCATTGAGTCTATTAAATTCAACAGATATTATCGCCTCTATCAAGTCCGCTTTATATCCTTTTTTCAGCATCATCTGTTTATAACGTTCCCTGAAAAAGTTAAGGATTTTTTCTGCTGTCAATTGTTTATCAAATTCAATAGTCATGGATAGATTGTCAAGGGCCATGCTGATTAATTCTTTTAAAGAGAAATCCCACTCAAAAGTTTCTGAAATCCTGATAATCGCGATGGCATGACGTCTTAAAGCAAAGGGATCCGCGTTCCCTGAAGGTTCAAGCCCGATACTAAAACAGCCGCAAATGGAATCCATCCGGTCAGCAATACCTACCAGGGCTCCAATCCTGGAGGATGGCAATGGGCCGCCTGATCTTGTAGGCAGGTAGTGCTCTTCAATTCCAAGACAAACCTCGGGAGGATAGTTTTCAAGCAGGGCGTATTCCTTGCCCATAATCCCCTGAAGGTTTGGAAATTCGGTGACAATCTGGGTCACAAGATCACATTTGGATAATCTGGCAACCATTTTTATCTCATTTAGTTTGTTTGGTAACAGCTCTTTGCCCAGACTTATTGCCAATTTGGCAAAGCGCTCGACTTTAGCAAAGGAAGTTCCTAGTTTTGCTTGGTAAATAACCCCCTTGAGATCATGAAGGCGGGTCTCAAGCGGCCTTTTCTTATCCTCTCTGAAAAAGAAAACAGCATCAGACAATCTTGCCCGCAAAACCCGTTCATGCCCCCTGCGCACCACTGACGAATCATCGGTAATGGTATTATTAATAGCCACAAAATTAGGCATCAACTGACCGTCCTGGTTATAGACCGCAAAATATTTCTGATGTTTCTTCATGACTGTTATTAAAATTGCCTCGGGCAAGGATAAAAAGGCTGGATCAAAACTACCACAGATAGCAGATGGATATTCTACAAGGTTCGCTACTGTGTCCACTAATTCACTATCCAGAGCGGGAACTCCTTTCACCTCTGCGGCAGCTTTTATACTACTCTCCTGCACAAGCTCTTTTCTTTCCTGTGGATCAATTATAACATAAGAGTTTTCCATTTGTCGGAGGTAGTCCTGAACATCCAGGACTTCTCTGATCTGAGGCGCTATAAAGCGGTGCCCCCTGGTAGTATTACCACTTTTTAGACCAGCCATTTCAATTGGCAGGATTTGACCATTAAACAGGGCTGTTATCCAATGAATTGGCCGTACAAAGACAAAATCAAGAGAACCCCATCTCATGGACTTTGGCCATGGTATTTGAGCAATGATTTTTGGGAGGGATTCTTTGAGGATATCACTGGCAGGTCTACCGGAAATCAATTTTTTATGATAGAGATATTCCCCCTTGGGGGTCTTGATTGTTTGCAATTCTTCAATGCTTATCCCCTGTTTTTTGGCAAAGCCGATAGCAGCCCTGGTAGGCTTTCCATCACTATCAAAGCTTACTTTTTTTGGCGGGCCTGTCATTTCCTGAACCAGGTCTTTCTGCCGCTGGGCAAGTGCCTTTCCTATCAAGACCAGTCTGCGTGGAGTGCCATAAGTGTAAATTCCGCCAGCTATCTCTATGCGATTTTCTTTTAGACAGGCATCCATCAATTGTTTCATTGAGGCCAGACCTTTTTCAATATAACCTGAAGGGATCTCTTCCGTTCCAATTTCAATAAGCAGTTCAGCTACCATAATTTTAATACCATAATAGTTAGATCTCAGAGTAAAAACTTACCGCAATTTGTGGCCTTTCGAGGTATGAATTTATTTTTTAAGCAAAGGATAACCCATAGCTTCCCGTTGAGCCAGGTAATTTTTTGAAGATAAGCGCGCAAGATTACGAATGCGATCAATATAATGAGTCCGCTCGGTAACGCTGATGGCGCCTCTGGCATCCAGAATATTAAAAGAATGAGAGCACTTCAAACAATAATCATAAGCCGGTAGCACAAGACCTTCTTCACTTATCCGAATTGCTTCTTTTTCATACATATCAAACATTTTAAGAAGCATCTCAATATCTGCCAAATCAAAATTATACCTGGAGAGTTCCCACTCGCCTTTTTTATGGATATCACCATAACAGAGGCTGTTATTCCATTGGAGATCATAAACATCTTCTTTTTCCTGAAGATACATGGAGATCCTTTCCAGGCCATAGGTTATTTCCACTGAAACAGGATCCAGTCTAATACTGCCAGCCTGTTGAAAATAGGTAAACTGTGTTATCTCCATGCCATCAAGCCATACCTCCCATCCAAGTCCTGATGCCCCAAGGGTTGGGGATTCCCAATCATCTTCTACAAAGCGAATATCATGTTTAAGAGGGGCTATCCCAAGAGTCTTGAGACTGCCAAGGTAAAGTTCCTGTATATCCAGGGGAGAGGGTTTAATAATTACTTGATATTGATAATAATGCCCCAGGCGATTGGGGTTCTCCCCATAGCGGCCGTCAGTAGGACGCCTGGAAGGTTCCACATAGGCTGCTGCCCAGGGTTCCGGACCTAAAACCCTCAAAAGGGTCGCTGGATTAAAGGTTCCCGCTCCAACTTCAATATCATAGGGTTGCTGGATCAGACATCCCTGTGCAGCCCAATATTGTTGCAGGGCAAATATTACTTCTTGAAAAGTCATGGATAAACTCCAGCTTATATCAATTCAGGATAAGGTTTCCACGTAATGCGATTATAAATTATACGTTTCTAATTCCTGAAAAACAAATAATGATCAGGTGGTGTGTCCTATCATTAGAATAAAATATTGTCAAGTGGGAGGCGATGGGAAGCAAGAGAAGTGACCATTTCTAAAAATCAAGTGGGCTTTTCGCTTCTTTAATAGTCCATCTCTTAACCGTGTGCCTATAAATCATTGTGGTTCGCACATTGCTGTGTCCCAGCAATCCCTGAATGGTGCGGATGTCATAATTGGACTGTAATAAATGACTGGCAAAACTATGTCGGAAGGTATGGCAGGAAGCAGGTTTGCTTATTTTTGCCTTTTTGACTGCCCGCCTGATTGCTTTTTGGACATGACTATCGTGCAGATGGTAACGACGGTACTCATTTTCTTCCGGAACAAAGGTCAATGTCTTTGCTGGGAAAAACCATTGACAGGGCAATTCTTTCGCAGCGTTTTTATTTTTTTTCTCCAAAATGTGTCTCCACTTCGGCCATCCATTGCATTATGAACCCCTTGGGCGCAATGATCAGGGTACGTGCGACCAGACCTCGGAGTTTGAGCTCCTGTATGATCAGGCCTGCTTCGATGGTCTTTCCGAGCTCGACCTCGTTGGCTAAGAGATAGCGTATCCGGTCGCTGGAGATCGCCCGGGACAGCGGCCTGATCTGGTGAGGAAGAGGGATAACCGTGGATTCGAC
>DAOWOF010000119.1 GCA_030642205.1 Desulfobacteraceae bacterium
AGGCTATATCGAATATCCAGGGCATAAGCATGATACAATTGTCAAAACACTTGAAAATATCTCAGCCTACAGCAAGTCAGTCCGTGACCCGTGGTGAAAAAATTGCAAAGGAAGACAAATTAAAACTATTGAAAAACCAGTACTCAACATATCAAATAACGTCCCTCCCCCGCATTACGCAGGCAAGTTGCGGGATGACAGAGAAAATGATTTGAGGTGACTTTAGGGTATTGTTTTTATTGAGATCTGAAAGGATTCAGCCAGGTCGTCATCGATACTTTTATAATTCCAAGTAAGGGTCCCTTCACCTGACCTTATTATATCAAATACATATCGTCTTATACCGCCACAACCAACCATTCCTGGAGGACATTCATCAGGGATATAGTTATCTGTTACTTCACCTGTTATTTTATCTCCTGTTATTTCCGGCCCGCTCCACGAATACCCTGTTGTTTGGTTGGCATGTAATTCAATTCCAACTGTAGAGCCTAATGGAAGATCCACCTTTGTGCCATTATCTTTATGATCCAAAGAGATTATTGATTTGCATATCAGGGTAATGGAAAATTGTTTATCAATGTCTTTGGCTGTGTCTATATAACTCCAGGTAAGGATTTCCTTGCCAGGATTTATTATATCAAATACATATTGTCTTATACCGCCACAACCAACCATTCCTGGAGGACATTCATCAGGGATATAATTATCTGTTACTTTACCTATTATTTTATCTCCTGTTGTACTTGGTCCAATCCATAAATAGCCGGTTGTTTGATTTGACTTTAATTCCACTTCAACCGTAGTATCCATTGATACAGCCACTTCAAACTCATTATCTTCTTCTGTCAAAATAATACAGGTGCCATCACAACCTGTTAGAAAAAACAGTAAGGATCCCAGGATAAGTAAAAGTAATATATTTTTATTATAAGGCATCATTTTTTTAGTGTCTCCATTAATGCGTGTCTCTTTAAAATAGTTAGGCCTTATTAAATTATTCAATTAGAGTTGCGATGTCAACAATACTTTTAAGTTCCGGATATACGATATCCGGTTAAATTGACTTCATACAACTTTTGTACCAAGATACTATATTCTGTTTATGAAAGCGATAAAAGTTGACTTGCTTTTATAAGCAATTTATAAAAGATAAATGTAGATTCTAGCCTAGTATCGTGTCATGTACCAAGTGTTTGATGTGTAAGAAAGTAGAACACCTCCAATAACATTCCCTTTGAATGCGGGAATCCAGTATTCCTGCCTACTTCGGTGCTTCCGGATTTTCGCATTCAAAGAGAATGACTGACATCTTTATGACATTGCATAAATAACGCGACACTAGAAGGTTTTAATTTAGGGCTATAGCTCCTTAAACGGTACAAAATATTTTTCATTAAATTATATCAAGGATGGAGCATAGGAAAGTATGGTTAACTCAAAAAAAATATTAATAGTGGATGATGATTCTGATGTCGTTTTGTTTATAGCGACCGTACTGAAAGATAATGGCTATCAAACGATTGAAGCTAAAGACGGTTTAGAAGGCCTCGATATGGCAATAGCACATCACCCTGATTTGATACTATTAGATTTGATGATGCCCCAAAAAAGCGGTATTTCTCTTTTAAATGACTTGAAAGAAAACCGCAATCTCTCCTCAATTCCGATTATTATGGTTACTGGTGTGTCAGGCGAAACAGGCATTGATCTGGAAACTTTTTTTGAAACAAGAGCCAAATCTCAAGAAACTAATTTCTCTATCAAGCCTGATGGCTATCTTGAAAAGCCAATCGATATCAACAAACTTCTAAATTTGATTAAAGAATCAATTTAATAAAAAATGCGTGCATATAATGTAGTTATTATCGGTGGAAGACAGGAATGTGTAACCATTATGGATCTCATTACCATGGATCGGCTGCGTCAGCTTCAGATGCGTCTTGTCGGGGTTGCCGATACGGACCCACTGGCCCCGGGCGTAAAAAAAGCTGAATCATTGGGAATCTTTACAACTAATGACTATCGGGATCTTCTTGGTATTCAGCGACTTGATATGATTATTGATCTTACTGGCAAGGAAGAGATCAACCAGGCAATTCAACGGAACAAGCCACCCCGGGTTCAGCTTATTAACCATGCTGTGGCCAGGCTGTTCTGGGATTTTTTAAGTCTGGAGGAAGAAAGGTATCATGTTGAAAAAGACCTAAAAAAATCACAGAACAAATATAAACATCTCTTTGATAATGCCAGGGAAGGTCTGGCACTTTTTAATAAACAGGGCGTTATTATAGAGTGTAATTTCAGTTTGGCCCGGATGCTTGGATATTCCAAAGAGGAATTAGAGCAAAAAAAGGTCTCGGATCTATGCATAAAGCTGTCAGAAGAGCTATTAAAATGCAACGGCAGGAAAATGGATGAATTTGCTTTTACCGGCATAGAGATGGATTTCATTCGAAAAGACGGCAGCTTATTGCCTGTAGAATTGGATTCCACCTGGTTTTCTGATGAAAAATTATATCAGGTCATGCTCAAGGATATTACCTTCAAAAAACGACTGGAAGATGCTAGAAAAAATTATTCCAAAAGGTTGAAAAAGGAGGTGGCAAAAAGGACAGGGGAATTAATTGCTTCAGAAAAGGAAATGGTCAAACAGAGACGTACTGCTGAGGGGATTATTCATGGTTCTCCGATTCCTATGATGGTCCTTGACAATGACCATAAGATTATTTATTGGAACAAGGCCTGTGAGGAGCTGACAGGCTTTCATAGCCAGGATATGATTGGAACAGATCGACAATGGGCTCCTTTTTATCCAAAAAAACGGCCTGTTTTATCAGATCTGGTTGTTGATGATGATAAAGAGGCAATAAAGTATCTTTATAAGAATATGCATTTAAAAAAGAGTCCTTTTATTGAGGGGGCCTATGAAGCAGAACATTTTTTTAAACATTTAGGCGAGACTGGCACACATATTCATATACATGTAACTCCTATCAGGGATGAAAAAGGTGGTGTGCAAGGCGCCATTGTAACATTTCAGGATATCTCGGAACGTGTAAAAATGCTCCAGGAAATTAAACAGAGGGAGGATTTTGTACAAAATCTGATTCAAAATTCTATTGACGGTATCGTGGCAATCAATGAAAGAGGTGAAATTGAGATTTGCAATCCTGGAGTGGGAAAGATTCTGGGATATGATCCGGCTGAAATAGCAGGTAAGATGAGTTATCAGGATATCCTTTCAGAACAAACTGCGTCACCCATTAAAAAAGCATTTTATGCCGATGAATTTGGCCCTCATGGAAAGATTGTTAATATGGAAGCAAAGGTCCCCAATAAGAATAAAGAGCTTATTCCTGTCCGGTTTTCAGGGACTCTACTGTATGAGAATGAAAAAGAAATAGGAAGTGTGCTTTTTATTCAAGACCTGAGACAAATCCAGCAGCTTCAGAAAGAGAAAAGACAGGCTCAGAGGATGGCTGCTATTGGCCGGACTGTCGCTGGACTGGCACATTATATTAAAAATATTCTAACAGGACTTCAGGGTGCATCTTACCTCGTAAAGTCCGGGACTACAAAAGTCGATCCTGTCCTTATAGAAAAAGGGTTGTCCATGATGGACAAGAATATTATCCAGATAAACCAGATTGTTAAAGATATGCTGATCTATTCGGCAGACAAAAGCCCTGACTATCAGTCTGTTGATCCTGTTTGTCTGATGAAAGAGGTGATTGAATTAATGTCAGAGCGTGCTAAATTAACTGGAGTTATGATTAATTTTGACCATGAATCATATGTTGGCGAAGTTAAAATAAATAAAATGGCCATGCATCACTGTTTATTAAATATTCTAAGTAATGCTATTGATGCCTGTACCCTGAAAGGCATTCTTGATGGCCAGGGGCAGGTCAATATTTGTGTTGATCGTCCTGACGGGTGGGCAGTAAGATTTCTGATCTCTGATAATGGAATTGGCATGAACAAGAAGATTCAGAATAAATTATTTACCGATTTCTTTACAACAAAAGGTTATAAAGGAACAGGTCTTGGTCTCCCCGTGACCAAAAAGATAGTCCATGACCATGGTGGAGAACTGACTTTTCAGTCAAAGGAGGGCAGTGGAACAACTTTTTTTATTACTTTGCCTTTTAATAAAAATTAAAACATAAGGGGGAGTTGATCTGCTACTAAAAAGCCTTTCCTTGTTGGCGTCAATCGGCCTTTTTCCAGCTTTATAAAACCTTTTTTCTCAAGTCCTGATAATATCGCCCTGTTTTGTTGATCATGAGAAATCAGGTTTATTTCAATCCCTGCCCTGGTTCTTAAACCCAGAAAAATATGTTCCAGTCTTAATTGATCATCAGTTAAATCTTCAGAAATTTCAACAGGCAGTTGCCCGTCATCAAGCAGATCACAATATTGTTTAACAGAGGATATATTCCACCAGCGGGATTTATTATTAAAGGAATGAGCTCCAGGGCCTAAACCCAGGTAAGGTATATGTTGCCAATATTTTTGATTATGACGTGAAAAAAAACGATTATTTCTCGCGAAACTCGATATTTCATAATGTTTATAGCCATGTCCTTCCAGAAATTCGGATGTGAAAAGAAAAAAAGATGCCTCATCATCCTGGCTTAATATCTTGAGCAATCCTTTATCTTTTTTTCTTTTAAAAGGAGTCCCGTTGGCTATGGTCAGCTGATAGCATGAAAGATGTTCCGGTTCAAATGACAGTGCTTGTTCTAAAGTCTTTTTCCATGTATTCAAGGTCTGCTCTTTAAAACCGTATATAAGGTCAAGGCTAATATTTTTATAGCCGAAAGACCTGAGAATATGGATAGATTTTTTTATATCCTTGACAGTATGCTTTCGTCCCAAAAAGGTAAGCAGCTTATCTTCAAATGACTGGGCGCCTACACTGATTCTATTAAATCCCAGCCCCTTAAGGCTTTTAATTTTATCATGGTTTAAATCACAGGGATTAGCCTCAATGGTGGTTTCACAGTTTTTGGCAAAATCAAAATTGGCAAAAAGAGTTTCAAGGATGGTTTCAATCTGCATTGGATCCAGCAGGCTAGGTGTGCCTCCGCCCAGATACAGGCTGTCAAATTGAGTAAATTGTCCTTTATAATAGATTATCTCTTTTTTAAGGGCATCCAGCCATCTTTGAATAAAAGATTTGGAGACAATGGAATAAAAATCACAATAGGGGCATTTTGACCGACAAAAGGGTATATGAATATACAGGCCTGGATGAGGCGGCGGCATTAAATATGATCTCTATTTATGGTCAGCTTTCAGGACAGCCACAAAGGCATTCTGGGGGATTGATACCGAGCCTACCATTTTCATTCTTTTTTTACCTTTTTTCTGTTTTTCAAGAAGTTTGCGTTTTCTGGATATATCTCCTCCATAACATTTCGCGGTAACATCTTTTCTAAAGGGACTAATTGTAGACCTGGCAATAATCTTGCCTCCAATGGCTCCCTGAATGGCAATCTTGAACATATGACGGGGGATTTCATCCTTTAATCTTTCACAGGTTCTCAAGGCTCTTGGCCTGGCCTTGTCATGATGGACAATTTGCGCAAGGGCGTCCACTTTTTCACCATTGAGGAGGATATCCAGTTTTATCAAATTATTTTCCTTGTAATCCAGGATATCATAGTCAAATGAACCATATCCCTGAGTGATGCTTTTGAGCCGATCATAAAAATCATAAATGACCTCGCCCAATGGCATATCAAACTTTATTTCAAGCCTGCCTGGAGTTGAGCAATTATATTTGGAATTTTCCCCACGATGTTCCTGGCATAAGTCCATGACTGAACCTAAATATCGCTCCGGAAGAAAAATACTGGCCCTGATATAGGGTTCAAATGCCTTTTCAATGGTAACTGGATCAGGATAATAGGCTGGATTATCAACTTGAACCATTTCCCCATTTGTTAGAAAAAAGCGATATTTTACCGAAGGAGAGGTCATGATGATTGATTGGTTAAATTCCCTTTCTAAACGTTCCTGGACAATTTCCAGGTGTAAAAGGCCCAAAAAACCGCAGCGAAAGCCCATGCCCAGGGCTGCGGATGAATCCTTTTGATAAATAAAAGCCGCATCATTTAATTTATATTTTTCAAGGGCATCAGTAAGGGATGTATAGTCTTCTGAGGATATGGGATAAATGGAAGAAAAAACGACTGGTTTGACCTCCTTAAAACCGATTAGGGGTTCTGCGGCAGGATCTATATCCAGAGTAATGGTATCTCCAATACTTACATCTCCAACTGTCTTTATTCCCGCCAGCATATATCCCACCTCTCCAGAGGCCAGACTCTCTGTTGGCTCCTTTTCTAATTTGAAAATTCCAACCTCCTCGACTTTATAGGTTGCACCGTTAGACATCAACCTTATTCTATCTCCTTGACGTACCTCTCCTGAAACAATCCTGCAAGATACAACAGTACCCCTGAAGGAATCATAATGCGCGTCAAAGATCAATGCCTGCAATGGATCCTCGACATTAACAAAGGGTTCGGGTATATAGGTTATTATTGCTTCTAATACTTCATCAATTCCTGTACCTTCCTTGGCGGAACATAGGATTGTCATGTCTGAATCCAGACCAAGATCAAGTTCTATTTGCTCTTTGACTCGTTCTATATCAGCTGAAGGCAAGTCAATTTTATTGATAACCGGAATAATTTCCAGATCATGATCCATGGCGGCATAGAGGTTGGCCATGGTTTGGGCCTCAACTCCTTGTGAAGCATCTATCAAGAGCAAGACTCCTTCACATGAGGCAAGTGCCCGGGAGACTTCATATGAAAAATCCACATGTCCGGGTGTATCAATGAGATTAAGTTGAAAAGCTTGATTATCACTGCTAATATAGGGGAGGGTAACAACCTGGCTTTTGATCGTAATGCCTCTTTCCCTCTCAATATCCATATTATCGAGGAGTTGATTATGAAAATTACGCTCATCTATCAGCCCTGTTCGCTGTATTAAACGGTCTGCTAAAGTTGATTTTCCGTGATCGATATGGGCAATAATGCTAAAATTGCGAATGTTGGTCATAATCTGTCCCTTAAATATATGGGGTAATGTTATAATAATAAATATATTTTCAATATAGTATACAGC
>DAOWOF010000021.1 GCA_030642205.1 Desulfobacteraceae bacterium
TAAACGGTGTTGAGCAAGCTGCAATAGCTATTGAGGATGTTACGGTCCAGGCTGAAAAAACAAAAACAAGTTCTGATATAGTCCTTAAAACCGCAGATGCATTATTTGATATGGCAATAAAAGTAGAACGTATTTAAATCCGCCAGAACGAAAATCTTCCTCATTCATATGCTGAAGTCTGGGAATAAGGGGTAGAAAGTTTCATGATGTGGTGATATTTTACTATTAATTTATTATGGCTTCTATAATATTTTCTATAGATGGAATTTAAAGAAAGATATCTAACAAAATGGAGCCTGAAAAGATATGAAAAAAGCTTCCAATCAGGGTTCAATCCATATATGTTTTGAAAACCGGCTATCTAAATCATTAACAGAAACCCACTTATATTCAGCGTCAAAATCATCCCAGATCAAGGCAAGTGCCTCTTTCAGGTCTTCAAATATTGTATCCAGGTCTGAAACGAAACCCATAAATGTATCAACAAAAGCCTTCTTTTGCTTGCTCATAGAAAATGGCGGCCCAGCCTTTTCTAAACGAAGTGTAGTAAATAATTCCTTTGCCTGATCCTGAGAAATGGCAAGAAATTCAGGTTTCAATTTTAAGAGTTTTCGAGCCCAATAGTTGAAAAGCAAGGGATAAAAGGTTGCCTGTTCCTCCAATAATATCCCATCATTTAATAAATATCCCGGTACCATTATTTCTATAAGCCTATCCAAAGCCATAAGATAATGAACAATCTCAGTGCACCCTTCTAATTCTCTGATTTTTTGAAAATCATGAGATTCTTCAATCGCAGCATTATAATGGGGTTTCTTTTCCATTAGAGCGCTAAGAGTTCTGCCCCATTTATCTCCCCAGAAATCAAAGTCAAGGGCATGTTTTTGAAACCAGCTCTTTTTCAGGAAAGCCTCAGTCTCCCACTTCAGTTCCAGGACAAGACCAAAACCGACTCGAAAAATGGATACCAGAGAGTTGTTCCGAAGAATGCTTGTCGCGTATGGAATATCGTTTCCACACTTATACTCAAGGGCAAGACTGATATAACCCATGGCCTTATCACAAATCGTAAGCAGGGTCTCAATTTCGTCAACTGCTAACCCGTCAGCAACTAAAAGCTGGTTACAAAGTCCTGCAAGTTCCAAACGTATCCGATCTTCAAACAAAGGATCTCCTTGTTGGAATATATTCTTAAATAAAATATTATTTTGATCTGTGTGATAAAGTGATGAGACAGGGATCAAACCATGAAGGTCTTCATCATGAACAGCCTTTATTATCTCTCCATCAACTGCATCTGCTTTTAAAGTATCTGAACCTAGATACGCATATACTGCTATGGCCTCTTCAAAAGGAAGAAATCCATGTTCAGCCATCCTGATATTCCTGAAACGATACATCTCCTCTTCTATTTCCGGAGGAATAACTCCGGCCAAACCCAGAAGGACTCTTTGATAGCGGTCATTATCTTTTTGGGCCATAGCTCTCAATATTCGTTCTATTGTTTCCATCATGCCTTTTTCATTATTGATGATTTTGATATAAAACAGACCATCTAATGTGAAAAAATCATCTGGACAATCAAATTCATCATCTTCTCTAATTGCAACCTGGATACTTCTATAAAGGGATAAATAAAGCAGGTACTGACCTTTTGTATACAACCATTTAATTAGTTTCAAACTATCCGCTTGTTCAAGTTTTCCCAGCCATGTAAAGGTTTTATTCAGAGACAAAAGATCCTTGTCCCATATCTCCATATCCAGCAAGTACTGCCATTGTTCCTCTGAAGCCAGTTTAAGCAAAGGAAAACAATTATCATCGCCTGATTGCTTAATCAACCAATAGAAATCTTCATGAGAAATCCTTTTTACAATTTGCCCTGGTTTATCCTTATCAAGTATCCATTTAAGAATTTTACTTCCTGAACGTTGATAAAAGCCTTCATTTATTTCCATTTTATCATTTAAGGCATTATTTTTTTGATCATTAGGATATGATTCACATTTACTATCAATGTCATTCCCCAAAATTGTTGCTCCTGATTTTATAATGAGTTAGTGGACCTTGTTTTTTTAGCTACAGATTAATGGACTCGTAAAAAGCCCATCAACAGACAGCTGTCATGTCTGAGTGCAGCACGCACAGGCTGGCGGACAAGGTAGAATTGGATAAGATAGAGCCATTTGAATTTACCTGGTTATCAAGGTTAAAACAAATCCATATGATGGAGGTAATGATATGTCACTATCCCTACACAGGATGAAAGGTTTAGACTCCTGACCTTACCCCAGATAGGGATAGAGAAACAAGGATATGAAGAAGTAATACCAGAAGGCAATCCCTTTGTTTCCTGACCAAACAAAAGATAATCACCACGAGATACATTGGCTTCCGGGTATCTGGGACGTGCATGACGGCTAAAAGCAAAAAGACGTCTACCTGCATCCATGGCCTCACAAAACGATCGAAAATCCTGGTGATGACAAATATCCACTTCCTGCCAATAATCTAAACCAGCCCTCTTCAGGTGCTTATCATCAACCTTGAAGCCAAGTGGATGTATCAAATGCATTCTTACTTCAGCTGCCCCGCAAAGACGGGCAATATTACCCGTATTAAATGGAATTTCCGGCTGAAATAGAACTATATTAAGATAAGGATCTTCAATTTTTCGATGCTTTATTTTATTTATATTAAATAGCATAATATGATGATATCATCTTTTCAGAAAATATTTTGGTGTATTTAAGGATGACATGAATCTGCTGATTAAGATACGAGGCCGAAATGACCTAAGGAGTTATCCGGAAATAAGTTGGACAAAAAGACCATTTATTAACAGGCTTGTTTATACCTGTTGCTGTGGATATTAGCTGAACACTTACCCAATTTTTTTATAACAGCAATTAAAAATTATATTCAAGCCACACCACATTCCCGCTCCCGCATATTATTTATAACAGCCCTATCAATAGCGAGGCAGCTTAACTCACCAAGACTCTTTAATAATTCAATCTCATCATATGTCGGAATTTTTCTTGATGAAAAATAGACCCTTAAAATACTATACGTTGTATCATTTACTGTAAATGGTATACCAATAACAGATCTTAATCCTTCTTCATAGGCCGCGTTTAAATTCTGGATCCTGGTATCGCTTTCAAAGTCATTGATAATGACAGTATCCCCCTGAATTATTTCAGTAATGCTTTTGCCAAAATCAATTGCCCCTGAATCAAGATACTCTTTGCTAAGACCATAGCTCGCCACAGCCTTAAGATTAAAGGAGCCCTGCTCAAGTACCCTGATAGTGCTGCCTTTCCCTCCAGTTAATTCTGTGGCCAAAGATACAATAAAATACAGGCTGTCATTAAGATCATCATCATTGTAAAGCGCATCAATTATCCTTACAAGAGAATAAAAATAAGCATCGAAGATATTATTGCCATTTAATCTGCCCATACTACACCTTGAATCCTTATTAAAGCCGTTTATTTAAAACCCGAACAAAAGCTGCCTTTTCAAAGTCTGCATCAGATCATAATTTTAATCCTCAAAATACCCAATGTATTCCTGCGGTTAAAATTATGATCTTCCTTGATCTTGACAGATAAGTGCAGACTTCGAAAAATCATAATTTTCATTCAGACACTATTGAGATAAAAAAGTTTTGCTTTTTTATTCAGTATAACTTAATTACTTTAAAATGCAAATTACAATCGATCCTAATCCGGATTTCTTATGGTACTTTTTCGCTTTACATTATTCTTTTCCAAGGCTATGAAAATATGCAATAGATATTATCTTTATTTTTAGCAGATTTCAAAGCATTCACTTCTGCATAGATGCATCAGACTCAATTTTTAATACTCGACTGATGTTGGTTTCTATGATTGATAACCGGGGGAAAAGTCCCTCTGCACCTTTTTCCTCAGCAGGGGAGAGATCTTCCCCTCCCCACAATTTGAAGTGAATTCAAATGCTCTCACCCACAGGCCGTGGCTTACCCATCCCTGGTCTGTTGATGAACTTTTTACGAGTCCATTATGATTAAACGTTTTGAATCTGCTTCTTTAAATTATTAGGAGCTTTAGTAAAAAATGACAATAAAACTGGACGATTTGTGCGCAAACACAATTCGGATGCTCTCTGTTGACAGTATACAAAAGGCAAACTCCGGGCACCCCGGAATGCCCATGGGAGCTGCTCCCATGAGCTATGTGTTATGGACTGAATTCTTAAAACATAATCCTTTAAACCCTGAATGGCCTGACAGGGATCGATTTATCCTGTCCGCCGGGCATGGATCAATGCTGCTTTACAGCCTCCTCCACCTCACAGGCTATGATCTTTCTTTAGATGAAATAAAAAACTTCAGGCAATGGCAAAGCAAAACTCCCGGCCATCCTGAACATTCTCTTACTCCAGGAATCGAAACAACAACAGGCCCTCTGGGCCAGGGTTTTGCTAATGGCGCAGGCATGGCTATTACCGAACGATTTCTGGCTAGTTATTTTAATCGTCCCGGGCATACCATTGTTAACCATTATACATATGGTATAGTAGGAGATGGTGATCTAATGGAAGGAATCTCCCATGAAGCGGCTTCTCTTGCAGGACATCTAAAACTTGGAAAGCTGATTTTTCTATACGACGACAACCATATCTCGATTGAAGGAAAAACAGACATTACATTTTCCGAAGATTGCAATGCCCGTTTCGAGGCCTACGGCTGGCATGTCCAAAAAGTAGAGGATGGGAATGACTACTCAGCCATAGCGACAGCTATCAGTCTGGCCCAAAAGGAGTCAACTAAACCATCATTAATAGCTATCCGCACACATATCGGATATGGCAGCCCCCACAAGCAGGACACCCCTTCGGCGCATGGCGAACCTCTTGGTCCGGATGAGATTAAACTTACCAAAGAAAGTTTAGGGTGGCCTGCTGAGCCTGCATTTCATATCCCGGAAGAGGCATTGAAAAAATTTCGGCAGGCCGTTGATAAAGGCCTGGATATGGAAAAACAATGGAAAGATAATCTACAGGAATATGCAAAGCAATATCCTGATCTTGCCAAAGAATGGAAAAACTGGATGGCAGGAAAACTCCATGAAGACTGGCAAGAAAATCTAATCGCTTTTCCTCCAGATCAAAAAGGCCTTGCTACCAGAGCTGCATCCGGAGTTGTCCTGAATGCCATAGCCCAGCGGTTGCCAAATTTATTGGGCGGTTCAGCTGACCTGGCTCCTTCAAACAAGACCGAAATAAAAGGAGAGGCCAATTTTCAGCATGATAGTCCTCAAGGGCGTAATTTGCGATTTGGTGTCCGTGAGCATGGAATGGCCTCAATCTTAAACGGTATGGCCTTACATGGAGGCCTTATTCCCTATGGAGGAACATTCCTTATTTTTTCCGAATATATGCGCCCTGCTATTAGAATGGCGGCCCTTATGGGCATTCATGTCATCTATGTTTTCACCCATGACAGCATTGGAGTTGGTGAAGACGGCCCTACCCATCAGCCCATAGAACAACTGGCATCCCTTCGGGCTATTCCCAACCTGACGGTCATTAGACCATGTGACGCCAATGAGACCATTGAGGCCTGGCAATGTGCTATTAAAACCACAAGCGGCCCAACAGCTCTGGCATTAACAAGACAAGGATTGCCAATATTGGATCGCGGTATATATTCCCCTGCAAATGGCTTGCACAAGGGAGCTTATATTCTTAGTGATGTACCTGATGGAACGCCAGAGCTGATTATCATAGCTAGTGGTTCTGAGGTAGAAATTGCCCTGGAAGCAGCCCGGAACTTAAATGAGGATGGTAAAAAAGTCAGAGTTGTCAGCATGCCTTCATGGGAATTATTTGATAGGCAGCCAGAAGATTATCAGAAAACAGTCCTTCCCCCTGAAATCATACATCGAATCGCTATTGAGGCGGGTGTCTCTCAGGGTTGGCATCGTTTCGTAGGAACTGATGGAATTGTAATGGGAATTGACCATTTTGGAGCCTCCGCCCCTGCAAACACCCTTTACCGGGAATTCGGTCTTACCGCGGACAGAGTTATTGAAAACGCAAAAAAACTATTATTACAATCAGGCAAGAAATAGAAAAGACTGTCCCTTGGCCTGTTGATGGACTTTTTACAAGTCCATCAATTTTAAAGCAAAGAAAAATCAAAAATATTTTCTAGTTTGCAACCAGTAACTTATGAGACAGTAGTGCAACTGTTGGAATACATCTTTAAATGATTGAAAAAAATTCGATATACCTTTTATTGCGGATCTTGCTCTTCGAGAGAAGCAAATTCAACAGAATTACCGTCCCGTAATATCGAATATCCAGGAATAATAGAATCAGTTTGACAGTAATTAAGGTAAACTGTATAATTTTTATGTCTAAGATAGTTTGCTTTGATAGTCTCGTAAATAGTCATTAAACTTTTCGGAAAAAGTTTTTGGTTGCGTTATCAGTTGAAACCATAGACAATAGAATTACGAGTATCCTTATTTTAGGTTTCTTCCTTAAACCTTCCCAAATTCTTTTTCTCAATTATTGATAACTGAGTAAAAAATCAGAGTACCTTTTATTCAGGCGGGGCTTATGCGCTCTTGGTCTGTTGATGGACTTGCTATGCGTCCATTAATATTATATCAATCAGTCGATTATTTTTTTAAACATCATTGATGGCTCTGTAAAAAGTCAGTATTTTGGCGGTTTCGTAAAATATTCAAGGTCAAGGCTTATAAATCCTGAGGAATGATGCGTAGTTATCCTACTCCACCGTGACTAAGGATGTAGTGTAACGCAGATATTGGACTTTTTACAAAACCGGCATCATTAACTAAAGTTAAAAGTGAGGTGACATGAAGCTTAATACACAAAGATTCAATTTTCTTTTGTTATTAATTATCTTATCTTCCGTTATTCTTACCATAGCCTGCGCTAGCAAGGAGGATCGGAAAAATAAACATCTTGATTATGCCCGGAAGTATGTTGAGGAAAAAGAATATAAAAAGGCTGTGATAGAGTTCAAGAATGTTCTCCAGCTGGATCCTGAAAATGATTCTGTTTATTATGAGCTTGGAGAAATTTATCTCAAAATTAAACAGATCAAAGATGCCTTTCGATCATTTACCAAGGCGGCTGACATTAATCCTGAAAGTATAGAAGCTCAGTCAAAGCTGGGGATTCTTTACCTGTTGGGGGGAGATACCTCGGAAGCAAGGAAGAAGGTGGAATTGATCTTGCAAATGTCACCTGATAATATCGAGGCCTTAAATCTTTTATCAGGTGTCCTGTTGAAGGAAAAAGATGTTGATGGAGCGCTTAAGACCCTTAAAAAAGCTATTGGAATAGATCCCCTGCATGTCAAGACCCAGCTTTCCATTGGACGTCTGTTCATGATAAAAAAGGATTTTGTCAATGCCCTTAAGGCCTATCAAAAGGTGCTGTCTCTTGATCCATCTTCCCGAATTTCGTTTATAGCGCTGGCTAATATATATGGTAAAATAGGAAAGTGGGAGGAGGCTGAATCAAGTTTAAAAAAAATGATTCAAGTCCTTGGCTCAGGATACCAGAATCTTAAGTTGCTGGGTCGTTTTTATGAAAGACAAGGCAGGTTGGATCAGGCCGAAAAGATATATATTGAAGCAGCAAATCAGGCCTCTAATGAGGATGTAGCGCCTTTAATTGATTTGGCCAACTATTATTCTCGTAGAAACTCTTTTCAAGATGCCATGAAAGCTATGCAGGATGCTGCTGAGATCAAAAAGGATGATCATCAGGTATTAGTCAGGATGGCAAGGCTTTATTTTAATTTTAAAAAGATTGCAGAGGCTGAAAAGACGGTAGATCAGATTCTGGAAAAAGATAAAGGTCATGTGGCGGCCAATTTTCTTAAAGCGAGAATCTATTTAATACGTAAGGAGCTGGATAAGGCAGAGGAATTATTTAACCAGGTTGTAAGGGAGAGCCCTAAGGATGCCAGCGCTTATTATTTTAGGGGCTTGACTCTAAAGGCAAAAGGAGAGCGTTCACGGGCAGAGCATGATTTGATAAAGGCTCTTGAAATCAATCCGCGTTTATTGGATGCAAGATCGATTTTGGCTGAATTTTATCTGCGTGAAAAAAACAGCAAATTGGCTTCTGAACAGATTGTCTCAATATTAAAGCGGGATCCAAAGAATATAAAGGGATTGCTCCTTAAGGGAAATCTCAGGATTTTAGCCAGGGATGCCCGTGGTGCCGAGGATGCTTTTAACAAGGTTATTGAATATGCGCCAAATTACCCTCAAGGATATGTGCGTTTAGGAATCCTTTATAACCTTATAGGACGCTCAGAGGACGCAAAAAAGCATTTTAAGAAAGCCCTAAAATTAAACCCTTTTCAAATAGATGCATTGACAATGATAATTAGAGGGCTCATTAAAGATAAAAAAATTGATGCAGCTATTAGATTGTGTGAACAGCAAAAGAAAAAAATCAAAAATAATCCTGTCTATGCGGCATCGATTGAGAATGTACAAGGAACTGTTTATCTTGCTGATAATAATTTGAAAAAGGCTGGCCATCATTTTGAGAAGGCTATTGAATTAAATCCTGATACCCTTCAAGCCTATGTCTCTCTGGCAAAGATTTTTATATCTGATAACAGGATAGATAAGGCTATAGTGCAATATAAAAAATTATTGAACAAGAAACCGGACTATTTAGTGGGCTACATGGCCTTGGGATCGATCTATGATCAGCAAGGAGACAAGACAAAGGCGGAGACAAATTATAGAAAGGCACTTGAAATCAAGTCGAATTTTGCACCAGCCGCCAATAATCTGGCCTGGAATATTATTGAAACTGGGGGAAATGTTGATGAGGCCTTAAAGTATGCGCAGATTGCCAAAGAGCAGATGCCTAAGAATTCTTCAATAATGGATACCCTGGGATGGGTCTATTATCTTAAAGGCAGTTATATAAATGCGATTTCCGAATTTAATGACAGTTTGGCGCTCAATCCTGAAAATCCAGTCTTTAATTATCATCTGGGGATGGCTTTTTATAAGAATAAAGAATCTGATAAGGCAAAAAAGATGCTGGAAAAGGCAATAAAACTAGATCCTAAATTTAGAGGCGTTCAGGATGCCAAGAATATTCTGGCGGAGATAAATAAAAAATCATGAGCAATAAAACTATCCTGGTAATTGATGATGAGGCGGATGTGCTTACCTCACTTATTCAGAGCCTGGTCTATTTTGGCTATGATATCATTACTGCCTCAGATGGTATGGAGGGGTTAAAAAAACTGGAAGCAGGAGGCTATGACCTGGTAATTACCGATATTGTTATGCCTTATGTAAGTGGTGTGGGTGTGGTTACTGCTCTGAAAAAGAAAAGTCCTGAAATACCTGTTATTTGCATTACCGGGTTTGGTAAGGAGCCTGAGTCCGCGGCAATTGAAAAGCAGGCTGATCTTGTACTTTCCAAACCGGTTAAGATGGCCGTCTTAAATGAGCATATAAAAGAGTTATTGAGGGTTTGAAACATGTGATAAAAATCTATCTTTCCTTTCTCTTATGACCGTCAGGGCTATAAGGAGTTGTCCAGAATATTGTCTAACTTATTTTCGGACAACTCCTAAGTGACAATCCGAATAAAGGGAAATGTATGCCAAAACTTTTTGTTATGACAAATTTATTCCAGGGTTCATTTTATGAGTTAAAAGGAAATCCCACTTCTATTGGTCGTTTATCTGATAATGATATTCAGATTAATGACTCTTCAGTGTCTCGTCATCACCTGAAAATTTTTATAAAATCAGATAATTGTTATATCGAAGATTTAAATAGTACCAATGGTAGTACTATTGATGGTAAAAGGCTGAACCCCGGAATATTATCAGAGGTTAAAAAGGGGAGGCCTTTTTCAATTGGCAATATACTGCTTTCATTGGATGAGCCTTGTTTAGTGGGCCTTAGAGATAATGTTGGCAAGATTCCAGGGCATCTATCCAATACAGGCGTATTTAACGAAGATCGGCGGAAAACTGAAACGACAAGAAACCTGGAATTAATATATAATGTTTCCAATGTCTTGATGCAGTCTCTCAGGATTGAAGAACTTTTTGATAAGATACTTGATTATTTGTTTAATTTTTTAAAACGGATTGATCGTGGAGCGATCCTTCTAATAGATGAGCAGACTGAAGAGATCAAGCAGATAATAGGCAGATCAAAGTATGATGATAAAAAATCAATTCCCAATTACAGCCTCCAGGTGGCCAATAAGGTTATAACCGAAGGAGAGGCTGTATGCATCATGGATACTAGCCTCCAACCTTTGCTGAATCCTTCTGATAGTATGTCTCTGATACGATGTGTAATGTGTGTGCCTTTGATCAGCAAGTCAAAAATAAGGGGAGCCATCTATGTTGACTCAATTACCAGACCATATGGTTTTAGAAAGGATGATTTGTCTCTTTTATCCACTTTGAGCAGTCCCGCGGCCATTGCCATAGAAAATGCCTTGCTTTATTCAAATTTGGAAAAAATAATTGAGAGAAGGACAAAGAGACTAAGGGAAACAGAGGTAAGATTAAGGGAGAGTGATGCCCGTTTTAAGGCTATGTTTGATAATATGAGTAGTGGGGTAATGGTATATCAAGTTGTGGATGAGGGTCAGGACTACCTCATCCTTGATCTTAATCGAGCTGCTGGTAAAATTGAAAAAATTGATAAGCAAAAGGCTTTCAACAAACGGTTATTGAACTTATGCCCGGAAATGAAAAATAGTGATCTGATCAACTCGTTTAACAGGGTCTGGCAATCGGGCAAGGCTGAACGCTACGATTTAATTGATAAAGATGATAACAAGATTAAGGCCTGGAAAGAGTACTATATCTATCGTTTATCATCTGGTGAGCTTGTATCCATATGTGATGATATCACGAACAAACAAAGGGCTGAAGAAGAACAACGTCAACTGCAAAAGCAACTTTTCGTTGCTCAAAAGATGGAATCGATCGGTGATTTTGCAGGGGGAACAGCTCATAATTTCAGGAATATTTTACAGGCTGTCTCAGGCAATATAGAGTATCTGGAAATGATTTACAGTGATAAATCCGAGGTCAAGGAGGTGGCCAAGAATATTAATAAGTCAGTGGAAAAAGGGGTTGATTTGATCAATAATCTCTTGCAATTTTCAAAAAAAGGGACAGACCTTGAATTGATTGATTTAGATTTATATGATGTCATAATAAATAGTTATGAGTTAGTTGAAAAGGTATTCAATAAAAATATTAAAATTATTCTGGATTTGAATAAGGATCTCAATATAAAGGGCAATAATTCTTTGTTAAGCCAGGTAATCATGAATATTTTTACAAATGCCAGGGATGCAATGCCTGAAGGAGGAGAACTCTTAATTAGTGCCAAAAAGATGGACAATGATGTGGTGCTAATTATCTCTGATACAGGACTTGGTATAGATAAGGAGAATCTGACTAAGATATTTGAACCTTTTTTTACTTTAAAAGAAGTTGGCAAGGGAACTGGCTTGGGTTTATCTACCAGCCTGGGTATTATTGAGCAGCATAATGGGGCAATTTCTGTCTTATCGGAGCCCAACGAGGGTACCACTTTCAAGATAGTGTTTCCCATAAGCAATAGTAAAGCTGTCAGAGAAGAGACAACTGAAATAAGGATATGTTATGGCCAAGGACAAAAAGTTCTTATCGTCGATGATGATTCCTCTGCCCTGGAAGCCTTAACTCATTTAATAAGTAGACTGGGTTATCAGGCCATTGCAGTTAATGAGGCCGTTGATACTATAGATTCATTCGAAAAATGGAGACCGGATGTTGTATTAATGGATAGAAATATGCCTTCTATGGATGGCCCCTCATGTATCAGAAAGATTATTCAGATTGATCCTGCAGCGAAAATTATTATTGTATCCGGTTATGGGGCCTCTGGCTCTGATGGCATTAATGGAGAAATTAGATCTTTGATAAGAGGGTATCTGATAAAACCTTGTGGAATAGAGGTTTTGAGCAGCATGCTTGCTCAGGTTCTCAAAGATTAGAAACACATGTTTATTTAAGGAATATTAGCGTAGCACTTAGGCTTCCGAGATCAAAGCAATCTCTCTTGTTTTCGTCAGGAGTGTGCAATTTGATAAATAATTGCTAAATAGTGCCCGAACGAAAATCAGGATTTTTTATCTGACGCAGAGATTGGCGAGATAAGCACGGACTTTGAAAGGATAGTTTTCGTTCGGGCACTGCTTAGAAGGGCAATTTTAAATGAAAGATAAAATGGAGATTCTCGTTATTGAAGCAGATCTTTCTATTATGGAAAAAATAGAGCAAGAACTTCGTTCTTTGGGATATCAACATTTCCTGACTGCTTCACCAAATATACATATTGATCAATTGGCTTCTATAGGCGCTGATATAGCAATTTTAGGGCCATCATTAGGGATTGATGCCTCTATTGACTGTATCCACAAAATAAAAATAATCGACGCAGCCTTACCTGTCCTGACCGCTTGTGAAGGCGCTTGTATATCCGGGAAACCATATTATGGTCCATTTGAAGATGTTTATTATATTTCCCCTGATTTTGAGCCAAATGATATCTTGCAAATTTTTGAGATTGTCCAAAAAAAGAAATCAGAGGTGAAACAAGAAGCGGATTTTTCTTTGATAATTGGAGAAAGCAAAGCAATCAGGGCGATAAGGGAACAAATACAAAGAGTGGCTGTACGGGATATTACCGTTCTTATCTCAGGGGAAACAGGGACGGGCAAAGAATTAATTGCTCGTTCTGTACATTATCATTCTTTGCGCAAGGATTGTCCTTTTGTGAAGATTGGGTGTGGAACCTTACCAGATGAGTTGGTCGAAAGTGAAGTCTTTGGATATCAGGAGGGGGCATTTACAGGAGCTGATAGAGCTAAGCAGGGTCGAATTGAATTGGCTGATAAGGGGACATTGTTTCTGGATGAAATTGGGGATCTGCCTCTTTCTTTGCAAGTTAAATTTCTTCAGCTATTGGAGGAAAAGATCTATTCCAGACTGGGTGGGACTGATGATAAGGCAATTGATACGCGGATCCTTGCAGCTACTAATGCAGACCTTTCAAAAATGGTGCAAGAGGGGTCTTTTAGAAAAGATCTCTATTATCGTCTAAATATAGTCAATATTATATCCCCTCCCTTAAGAAAAAGAAAAGGTGATATTTCTATATTAGCTAATTATTTTTTAAACAAAACCTTTTTTGAGCTCAACCTGAAAGTTGTAGATATACCGCATAAAGTAATTCGTCATTTTGAGGCCTATCATTGGCCTGGTAATGTCCGGGAATTGGAGAACGTGATTCGCAGGGCAATAGCAATCAAAGATTGGGAATTTGTTTTTACTGAACTTAATATTGAGAATAAAATTCATACTGTTGATGAAGATAATCCTGAAACAATTGACGAAAACAAATGGTATTGGTCTGATGATATACTAGAAGAATATTTTAATGACGTAGATTTTTCCCTAAAAAGGCTTTGTAAAGATTTTGTTTCCGAAGCAGAACAAAAAACTATTTTAGATGCCTTAAGAAAAACTAGCTGGAATAGAAAAAAGGCGGCACAATTGCTGCATGTTAGTTATAAAACACTCCTTAATCGTATCATCGAGTTTGATTTAAAGCCTTGATAAACTCGTAACAAGCACATTAACAGGCCGAGGGCTGGGAACCTCTTTGAATCCATTTTAAATAGCAGGGAAGAGGGGGTGCTTGATAAAGATTCTCAGATTTAGATTTCAATGTATATTAATATATAGCATAATCTTTCTTATAAGATTCCAGGTTGTCTACTTAGTGTCTGAACTGAACGAAAAAGACTGTTTTTATTCAGACACTACTTAGTATTGACAAAGGCCTTGAAGTATGTAAAAAAATACTATATTTATGGAAGATATTCTAATAGGTAACCATCCTTTGATTCAAAAAAATCGGGAACTTATTTCAATGGTTTCCGATACAGCCTTTAATGTGCTGATCCTGGGAGAGACAGGAACTGGCAAGGGAGTCGTAGCTAGACTTCTTCATCAGACTTCATCCAGGCATAATCAAAGATTTATAATGGTAAATTGTGCTGCTTTGCCATATACACTTTTGGAAAGTGAGCTGTTTGGGTATGAAAAAGGAGCCTTTACAGGGGCATCAAAATCAAAACTAGGAAAATTTGAGATTGCTTCGGATGGAACAATCCTGTTGGATGAGATAGGTGATATGCCTATCTCAATCCAGGCTAAATTATTACAAGTTCTCCAAAATAACGAGTTTAATAGATTGGGGGGCACGAAGGATATTAAGGTTAATACCTGGGTAATTGCTTGTACAAATCATGACCTTGAAAAAGACATTAAAGAACGTCGTTTCAGAGAAGATTTATATTTCCGGCTCAATATAATAAAAATCGAAATGCCACCTTTATCCAAGAGAAAGGAAGATGTTCCATTATTGTCAGATTATTTTATCAAGAAATACCAAAAGGAAATGAATCTCGATAAAACTTTTAGGCTTAATGGAAATCTTCAACAGTTATTTCAAGACTATCATTGGCCTGGGAATGTAAGAGAACTTTCTAATATAATGTTAAAATTGATGGTAGGAGAAGATCCTTACAAGATTAAACACGAGCTTCTGAAAAATATGGAGATCGATGCTTTAACCAGGGGAAAATATCCTTCAGGCAATTTAAAGCCCTCTGAACAAACTGAAATTAAAGATAGTAAAACAATTGAGATTAAATCCCTAAAAGAAGTCAAAGCTGATGCATCTGAACATATTGAAAAAAGGGCTATTCGGCATGCTTTAAATCTAACACATTGGAATAAAAGGAAAGCTGCTCAATTGCTTAAAATCAGTTATAAGACCCTTTTTTATAAAATGGATAATCTTGGGATTGAAAAAACCAGGTAGCTCATTTAACATTATTACCTGGTGTCTGAACGAAAATCAGCCGTTTGGCCTTACCTAAGACGTGTAGAAAATTGTCAGATATTTTAGCTTGCTATATGTAGCCCTTCCGTAAAAACCGGTACCATTTGTAAATGAAGTTCCTCTAATTTGTGAAGATCAATAGGTTTAGAGTTCTCTTTCTCTGCCCTTGCCTAATTTTTTTTCTTATAACCGATGCAACCTTTGAAGAATGTGGAGATTTTAACAACAGGAATACATTCAAGTATCTTGAGGATTAAAATTTAAAGCCTGACGCTGAAATTGGGCAGATAAGTGCAGATTTTGAAAGGGAATATTTTCCAGGGTCTCACCAACAGAAATTGGGGTTGTAACCAAAAAAGCTTAAAGGAAAAAATAATTCTGCCAATATATCATTTAACTCAAAGAGATTATAAAAGGACTAACTGATTAGGGAGGTTTCTGAGTATATGAATACTGTTAAGCGGTGTTTCTTGATTATATTATTTGTTTTCACATTTTCAATCACTTCAGCTAATGCTGGAACAAAAAGTTCTTCCTACAAAATTGGGGCCAGCGACATTTTAAATATTTATGTATGGATGGAACCTGACTTGACCATGGATGTGACAGTTATGGCTGATGGGAGGATTGCTTTTCCATTGATTGGAGAGGTTATGGCATCTGGTTCCACTGTTAGCCTTTTAAAAAAGGCCATTGAAAAGGCATTAAAAAAATATATGGAAGCGCCTGAGGTTACAGTGATTGTAAGGGAGAGTCTCAGTCAAAAAATATATATAATAGGAAAGGTACATGGTCCAGGACAATATCCCTTAGCGCCTGATATGACTGTGCTTCAGGCCTTGGCGACTGCGGGTGGTTTTGCTGAATGGTCTGATACAAAGAATATCCTGATTATTCGTAGAATTGAAGGGAAGGAGAAACAAATTTTTTTCAATTATAAGCAATTTATTTCAGGCAAAAAAATCGGGCAAAATATTCTGCTTGAACCAAAAGATACCATCGTTGTGCCCTAGTAAGCTATAATGAATTGTTACATTTCCTTAATTTTTTCTCACAAATATTTTGTGTGGCCATTATTTTTGGAGACTTAAATGGAGTTTAAGAGTGAAAGATTGCTGAAAGTATTGTTTTTTATTTTTTCTTTAATGTTGGCATTTTTTACCATGTCTATGGCATGGGCAGATCTTAATATTGAATTTTTACCAAGTATTTCCATCAGCCAGGAATATGATGATAATCTCTATTTGGATGACAGCGATGAAACATCAGACTATATTTCAACTGCCTCCCCGAGAGGGATCCTTAACCTGTCCACACAAACTTCCCAGATGGAGATTATGTATTCGCCCTCTTTTGTTAAGTATAATGAAATGGATAAGCATGATACCACCAGACATTCGGCATCATTAACCTTTACACGGCAGATAAACCAATATTGGAGTATTAATTGCAGTGAGAGATATATTAAATCAGAAGAACCGATTGAGGATATTGATGATGTAAATGGTTTCCGGTCAGGACGAGATTCATACCAAAGGAATAATGGCAGGGCAAGTTTTTCATATCTTTTTGGTGCAGAAAGGGAACTTTCCATGGGATATCAGTATTCCTGGCTGGATAATAATTATGGAAATCGGGACCTCTCTTTACCAGACGATTCAATAGACGATTCGGAACGGATTGATAATGGTACAACTCAACGGCCATTTTGTAATATTGATTATTGGTTTAATATAACAAACGGACTGGAACTTGATTATGAATTTGTAAAGGCTATTTTCTGGGGAGAGAATGCTTTTCCCGAGAATCCGGCCAATTATACAGGGCATTCTTTGGGAATTACCTATAAACATCGTTTTAGGCAAGATTCAATTGCCTTTGTCAAATCTGCTTTTACGGAACGAGATTTTGATGAAGATACCAGCATATTTTCTCAGGATGATGATTATATTATATATGAACTAACAGCAGGTTTGGATCGATCTTTGTCGCAGTATTATTCCTTGGCCTTTGATATTGGTTTTTTTACCCAGATTAATGATGTCAGGAATGATGAGTCAGGGATTATTTATTCTTTATCGGTAATAA
>DAOWOF010000198.1 GCA_030642205.1 Desulfobacteraceae bacterium
TATCCTCACCCAAAATGAAACCCTTGCAGAAAATCTGAGGCTTCTTTATGTTGCCCTTACCCGCGCGAAAAACCGTGTTTATCTGGTTTGGGGGAGGATCAAGGATGCCGAAACATCCGCATTGGCTTATCTTTTTCATCATCCTGATGAAATAAAAGGGCAGGATCTCTTATATGCCGTAGCAAGCAGATTTAAATCAATGCGGGATGAGGATGTGTTCAGGGAATTAGAAGGACTTTGCCAAAAAGCAGAAGGTTCTATAAGACTAGTGAAGATGCCATTGGGGCAGGGAGAAATTTATCATCCATCCATAAAAGGGGCTGAGGAGCTTAGCTGCCGAGCATTTTCAGGTAAAATCAAGAAGGAACGGGAAGTATTAAGTTTTTCCTCAATGGTGGCATCTGGCACTCACTATTTGGGCCATCGCGTTGACCCGGAGAAAGACTTTGAACCTGGGCAATCAGGGGAAGAAACCGACCCTGATTTATCATCGGGGATATTTTCTTTTCCAAAAGGTAAAAAGGCAGGGTTGTTTTTTCACGAACTATTTGAACATCTTGATTTTACTCTGCCGGAACCGGATCAGACAAGAACTGTGGTTGAAAAAAAACTGGGTGAATATGGCTTTGTGCCAAATTTTAGCGGAATCGTTTGCGAGATGCTTCAAAATGTGCTGACAGCTCCTCTTAGCTCGGAGGATATGACATTAAAGCTTTCAAATATTAAAAATCATCATAAATTGAATGAGATGGAGTTCTATTTTCCTCTAAAAAAAATATCTTCAGACCGTCTCAAAACCATTTTTCTTAAACATTTTGATATTCGAAATATCCCTGAATATATAGATAAGCTCCAAATAGCCCCAGCAAAAGGGTTTATGAGGGGGTTTATTGACTTAATATTCAGGTGGGATGATCGTTTTTATCTGGTAGATTGGAAATCTAACTATCTGGGCAACAGGATAGAGGATTATGAAGAGTCAAAATTAGCCTTGATAATGAACAAAGAACTCTATATTCTGCAATACCATATCTATATTTTGGCGCTTGATCAATATCTAAAATACCGCCTGCCTGAATACCGTTACGAAAGGCATATTGGCGGTATCTACTATATCTTTCTGCGAGGAGTCAGTCCTGAACCAGACACTGATTATGGTATATTCCGTGATAAACCATCGCTCGCGCTTATAGAGGCGCTCAAGGAAGGTCTGCTTGATTTAAAGACATGAAATATGCTGTATCCAGGAATTATCGCAGGTTTTTATTTGTCCTCTTCGGCCAGTTTTCTTAAGATTGCGGCATTGCGCTGTATACGTTTAAGATTTGCCTTAAGATTTACCTTGTTGGAACGTGCCTTTCTTGCCCGAATTCTGCTAGTCTTTTTTGAATTGGAAGCCATTTATTATTCTTCTCCTGATAAAATCTTTTCAAATGCCCTTAATACTAAAAAATTAATCTGACATTTTTACATTGTCAGGGCTGTATTGTCAAGAACAGAAAACAAGACATCGATGCCTGGGACAGGTACAGGATTTGAGGGACTGACCACCGCCGGATTTTTATGGTGAATCAGGATATAGAAGTTGCTTTTTTTAAGGGATGGTATTCATTGGGCGCCAGCTTCTCCGGATGTTCCTGCTCAGAATGAATAGGGGCAGGAAGATGTATTGTAAACGCGGTTATTGGGTTATTTTATATATCATTTGTCCATATAAAGCGTTAATGGGATGATATGGAGTTCTCTTGAGATCTCTCTGGTGGCTCCCAGCCCCCATTTGGAACAGCTTCCTCTGCCGTCAAGCATTTGGTTTATGCCTTCTACAATACTGCTAATATCAATAACGGGGTGGCTTGAAAATACTTTGGGGAGGCCGTAAGTAAGATTGCAGGCAAGGCATTTTCCTGGCCTCTGTTTGAGGCGAAATTCGAAGAGGAGATTGTCTTCTTGTTGACTTAAAAACTTGAGGCTAATATCGAAAGCCCCTTCGGAAGCATCTCCTAAAAGAGCTTCAAAAAACTGGTCTGCTCGTTCGGATGGAAATAAATTATCTATAGTTTTTTGATCAAGCATATGGCAGATTTATCCTTATAACTAAAGAGATTTTATATCTAATATATTTATTAAAAGAATATAAATAAAATGGAGTTAAGTGTCAAATTAAATGATATTTAACTGGGTATCTGATATAAGGTATTGTTTTTTTGGAAAATACCAAAAATTTTTAAAAATACCACGGAGATTCTTTTTTTATTTTTGCTCGATTTCTGTGTACCCTTCAAAATTACAGCATAAGCGAGCGCATCGCCTCGTTAATACACGATAAATAAAAATATAGTCCCGCCCCGAACTTAAATTTTTCTGGCATATTGCTTCCGCCATCCCAGTCCCTTATGCGCTTTATAGGCTTCAACGGAAGACTGGAGCAGAAGCAGGGTAAATCAAGGATTGACCCCATTCCTCTATTTTTCTGTTCGAAAAAACGCGAAACTCTTTTTTCCGGGAGAAACTATAAGTTCAGGTAAAGTAATTACCTCAACCAAACTTCCACTTGTATCAAATACCTTGGCATATGGGGAATATCTTCCAGGGGGCACCTTAAAATAGGCGAGCTTAATTTTATCGGGTAACTTATCACAATAGCGCGTATCCGCCCTTTCAGAAACTACAGAGAAGATATTCATGATCAACTCGGCCAATTGGCCCATATCCTCTCCTTTTTCTCTCTTTATAATCTTGCCTGTTGTTTTTGTAGCCAGGTATTTTGCAGTAGCTCTGGCAATTGCTTTGGCCTTTATCCGCGTAATTCGGTCTTTGAGGTTTTCAATCGCAATTGCCCCTATATCTTCGCATAACTCGGAATCAGCCTGATAAGAGATATCTCCACCTTTAAGCTGTAAAATAATCCTGCTTTTTTTAATCAGGTAGGAACGTCTTTGAAATGCAGGGATTGCAATCCGTAAAATATATTTGTCAGGCAGAATTACAGCGATAGAATGGCTAACTTTCCTGGGACACAGGCCGTTATAGTGAATGACAAATACTTCACCATAGGTTGCTTTTTTGGAGGAAAGGGAGTGCCCTAAATCCGGATACTTTATGCGGTAATCTCTTAATCTGTCTTCAAAGCCCAAAATATAGGCGGTATTCATCAATTTAGTTACTAAAATCCTGGGAACTTGTTTCATCCCATATAAGGATTGATACAGGCTATAAGTCTCTTCGGCCTTCATATATGAGATAAAGGCATCATTGATCTCGGCCTGTGATTCATATAGCAAGCCCATCATGAATCTTACAAAGGCATCTTCCCCATATCGATTTTTATTATTTAAATAAGGTTCATTTATAAGATTAAGCTTATGATCAACCTTACGGGCCTCAACAAGGGCATCATTCCAATTCCCCATAAAAACATAATTAAGGGCCATGAATAAATTAATCATGACATTTTCAAAATCTTCGCCGCGATATGGGGTAGTATAATCATTTATCATTAAGGAGGCAGCCTCTCTGGATATCGACCGAGTATAGAGGAAGTCGATTCTGTCCTCCGCTTTGGTCAAGTCATTATTGCTTTTTGTGAATTCTCTATTATAATGTTCACTGAGCCCCTTGTTCATATTTTGAAGAACTGCGTCTCGTGATCTCCTCTCTCCCTGATGAAAAGGTAATGTGGCACAAGTAGAGAAAAGCAAGACTACTAACAGGAGGCATGCTCCTCCCTTGAAAAAAAACATATATTTCCTTTTTATATAAAAAAGCATGCATATTTATTAAGCACTGATTTGCTTTACGACAAAAAGCATATATTGCAGCTTTGAAGGCAAGTTTCAATCAACTTCAAAAATTATATGCGTAACATCAGTTAATCAAAAAGAATTGAAATCAAAACTTAAATCGAGACCGGGTAATGTATTTCTTGATCTTTTTATCACCGATCCAGACTTTTCGGTTATTGAGTAAATTAATAAGCTCCAGGTCTACCTGGTAAAAGGCCACTTTCTCACCTTTTATTTCATCAATGATGGTATTAATTGTGCCTTTGAGCATGAGGTCCGCTCCCGCCTCCTGACCTTGGGCCTTTTGAGTGGCTATTGAAGAATTCTGAGCCATATCAAGGCGTTCCTCCCTCAGCTCCCGACGCTCTGTTTTTGATGCTACAAAATTAACCCGGCCAGAGTTAATCAAGGCCCTTTCCAGATCTTTGGTAAAAGTCTCTATACTTATATGTTCATGGCTTCTATTTACTACTGTGCCGACAATTACGTCAGGATTTCGTCCTTTATGGGATAGTATAAATTTATTAATCCATGGCCGATTGAGGCAGTCCTCAATCATCTCTCCAGCCACCAAACGGGAATCAGTATCATTCCATCTGCCACTTAAATCCACTGTCTTATCTACTTCCACCCGTTTAACAATAGGCTTGGATGAGCAAGCCGTTACCATGAAAATACAAGAAAAAGAAATAAATATAAATAGTGCGAAGCGGGATCTTAATTCCA
>DAOWOF010000196.1 GCA_030642205.1 Desulfobacteraceae bacterium
ATTTGGCTCCACCCCATGGTTAGAAAGCCTATCCTTAGATATAAGAAATATAGTGGGTGAAACGCCATATTTTTTGATAGGCTTCATTAAAGATGCCTGATGTTTTTTATAGAGAGGCAAACGTAAAATTTAATTTTAATAAGTATATTATTTATATTTATAGAACAATCTATATTAAATAACAATATATATAGGTATTTATTCTGGCATAAAAAGCTCTGCCCATTAAGATATATACCTCAAAAGGACACCAAGTATGATTTTCCATTGGCCCGAACATATAAATAGCTGCATTATTTTAGCCTCCCAATAACCGGCTATTACAAGCCTTCACGCCTTGCTCTTAATGCTCATTGCTCACCGAAAAAACCAGGGTTTATAACCTTATGATTCCTAACCTAGCTCATTTGGTATGGATCAACATCCACTGTAAAATGGATTCCTTTTGGCTTGAGAATTTTTTGAGACAATCTGGCCGATTCCTTTATAAAATATTGCATGAGCTTAACTTGTTTGCATTTAATCAAGATCTGCCAGCGATATTTATTCTTTATTTTGGCAATGGGAGCCTCAACCGGCCCAAGGATTCGAATCCTGCTATTTCCATGAGGCCATGAACCCAGAACCTTTTTTGCTTCCAGTGAAAATTGCCGTACCCCTTGCTCGGTTAAGGTTTTATTATTGCCTTTAAATCTAAAGCAGACGAGATGGCCAAAGGGAGGATAACTCAACTGAGCCCTCAAATCTCTTTCCATCTTAAAAAACCCCTCATAATCATGATTGCAAGCGGTTTTTATGGCATAGTGCTCTGAATTAAAGGTCTGGATAATTACCCTGCCTTTCTGGCTGCCCCGGCCAGATCTGCCAGCTACCTGGGAAATAATCTGAAAGGTCCTTTCAGCGGCCCGAAAATCAGGAAAGCCTAATGAGATATCCGCGGCTATTATTCCAACTAAAGTAACTCCTGGAAAATCAAAGCCTTTGGTTATCATTTGAGTTCCAACCAGGATATCTGTTTCCTGGCTGCTAAATTTTTTCAGGATTTGGGAGGCTTGTCCTTTACGCCGGATTGTGTCCGAGTCTATCCTGGCAATTTGGGCCTCAGGAAAAAGATCCCTTGCCTCATGCTCCAGCCTTTCAGTGCCAAAGCCATATGCTTTAAGCCTGGAATGTCCGCAGTTCGAACATATTTTGGGAGGTTGGGTATGAAAACCGCAGTAATGGCAGGCGAGATGATTTGTTTTCAAATGATAGGTAAGCACAATGTCACAGTTGGGACATTGTGCCTGTTGGCCGCATGCCAGGCAAATAAAGAGCTGATGGAACCCTCTGCGGTTCAAAAAAAGGATTGTTTGTTTTTTTGCATCCAGGTTATCTTTAATGGCCATTGCGAGCTGTGGACTGAAAATCTCCACTTCAGGATTTCCTTTGAATAACTTCATATCCACTATTTCAATGGCTGGAAGAGCCCTTTGTTCAACCCGATATGGCATGCTCAAGAGCTGGTATCTATTGTTGAGACAGTTTTGATAAGACTGAACAGATGGTGTCCCTGAGCCCAGAATCACCAGGGCATTTTCCAGTTTACTTCTCATAACCGCTGTATCACGGGCCTGATAATGGAAGATGTTTTCCTGCTTATAGGACGGATCATGTTCCTCATCTACAATAATCAATCCCAGCCTGGGAAGCGGCGCAAAAAGCGCTGACCGGGCTCCAATAACCAATCCCACCTCTCCCCTTGAGATACGTATCCATTGATCATACCTCTCGCCTTTGCTGAGTCCGCTATGATAAATGGCTATGGGTTGTTTGAATCTGTATCGCAAAAGGCCTTCCATAAAAATGGCAAGTGATATTTCGGGAAGCATCAGGATTGCCTGTCGATTTTGTGAAAAAACATGTTCTATGGCCTTGATATAGACCTCGGTTTTGCCGCTGCCGGTAACTCCATAGAGTAAGCAGGCAGAGAAAGTCTTTTTCAATAAATTTATTTTTATCTGCTTAAACGCCAGTTTCTGATGCTTATTAAGTTCAAATTCTTTGGTAGCAGGGAGAGTCATTTCTCCTGAAGGATCTCGAAAAACTGACGCGGAATATATTTCCAAGACAGCATTTTTAGACCATTTTTTAATCAAATAGGTGCCATTGGAGTATTTTTTTGTGAGATCGCTAACGAGGATCGGCGCATCTTTATAGATTGTTTTTAAAAAATCAATTTCATTTTTTGGACGCGGCAATCTGGTTTCCTCATCCAGTAAAGAAGAAAGATCAATGCCTTTGCCTGGTCTTGCAAATTTTATGATTAGAGGTTTGGTGAAGGCCTTTTTTATACTATCCAGCAGAATAATTAAGCCTTTTTTTCTTAGAGAATAGGCCTGTTTAAGAGGAATAGGGAGACGTTTATGTCCGCTTTTTTTTATTAAAGAAAGGAAATCCCTTGTCTCAGGATTAGTCTTATTACTATCCAGGAATTGCAGCCCCTGTTCTGTTAAGGAAGCTGTTTTAAATATAGTGGGGTTTAGTCCTCCAGGCAGTATTCTTTGAATTACCTGGCCAATAGGGCAAAAATAGTAATCTGCCATCCATTCCAAAAGAGGCGCCAATTGTTTAGTGAATAGTGGAGCTTCATCCAGAATTTGTATGATTTCTTTTAGTTCAAGATTAGGATCAAGAGGGACTCTTTCCAGGATATAACCAATAATTTTACGGTTATGAAAAGGAACCAGAACCCTGTGTCCGGGAAGGAGAGCAGGGGCAAGATCATTCGAAACAGCATATGAAAAGGTCTCTTTAATAGGAAGGGACAGTGCAACTCTAAAACAGAGGCGATTATTTTTATTCAACTCTTATTTCCGGTCCTTGATATCTTTCCTGAAACTCCTTGGTTTCTTCTCTAAAATTATCCTTTTCCAGTTGTTGTGGGCTAATTGGTAAGTCTGGAGGAGGGTTGACATCTTTCATGGGAATAACAGCAAGAGGATAGGCAGATGGTGTATCAATTGAGAAATAGGTTATTTGATAGAGTTCTTTAGGTTCGGAATCAACATAATAGGTAATCTTGTAAGGCAACCATCCCATTTTTTGTTTGCGATAATCTCCAAACTTAATAGATATAAGATTGCTATTAGCGCCAAGGCGGCGCCAATAGTTTAACATTAATGGCAGAAACCTGTTTTTATCAATCAGGAGCATAGGGCTGTTATTGTCTTTTTTTCCAAGACAATAAGCAATAATTCCTTCAAAGCGGGTAAAGGAAACCGATTTAAGATCAATTCCCATGAGTTTCAGTTGAGACATTAGCTCATTGGTGTCATTGCCCAGCAGAAGGGGCCAAAAGGTCAGGTCATTATAATATTGATTGGTAAGATGTAATTCCGACATATGATTTAAAGAATTTGAATCTACTCTGATTTCTGAGTAGAATAAATTAGGTGCCTTAAGCCATGTCTTTTTTACAAGCATTACCTTTTCTTGTTGATCCTCAGAGATTATGCGTTGGATAGACTGTGTAACGAATAGTGTCCTGAACCTGGAGAAATTGCCACTCATGAAGCCCAGAAGCTGTTCAGCAGGCATGACGTAGGCCTTAAGATTAGTAACAGATGTCCAAAAAAGGAGAATAATAATTAAAACAAAAAGAAAATATTTTGGTTTGTTTATTATTCCAGTTCCGGATGACATGGCTTTATCCTTATCAATACTTTAGGAGATTATTTAACTTTGGTGTATTTTCAGGTTATTACTTATCTCCAGATGTACCCTTTCAATGAGATCGTCTATATTTGCGCGACTATAATTGCTTATAGGGACAGGCTTTCCTATATCCATCCGAATTGTACCTCTATTTATCGTTAGAGAATCCTTTTTTACAATCCGAAAACTATTGCTGATGGTAATTGGGATTATATCACAATTCGATTTAATTGCGAGCTTGAAGCCTCCCTTTTTAAAATCCTGCAATTTGCCTTCTATATTCCTTGTTCCTTCAGGAAAAACGAGAAAGGAGATGCCATTTTTAGCCATATTGGCAGCCAGTTTCATGTTTTTGATGGCTTGCCTTGGGTTGTCCCTTTCAATACCTATATACCCTGCTTTCTTTAAGGCAGCACCAAATATGGGGATCTGCATAAGCTCCTGTTTCAGGATGAATTTGAAGTCCACAGGAAGAGAGACAAGAAGAGCCAATATATCAAAATAGCTCTGATGATTACTTATATAAATATAAGACCTTTGGTTATTAAAATGTTTCTGCCCATGAACATCAATTTTTATACCACATACCCGTAAGTAAATCTTGCTCCATGGAACAGCAGAGTATCTTTGAATATTTACTTGTTTTTTATCAAAAATGTCAAGTATCAGGCTCAAAAGAGAAAAAATTATAGTATGTATTACCAGGAAAATATTTAATATTATAAAACGGATCATTTGACTATTATTTCCCTATTCTTCATTGCTGCAATCATCTTTAGTTTGTTTGATAAAATCATTAATACTGGTCCTCAACAAATTTTCGGCATTAAAATTCATGTTTCTGGCAAGAATTGCCATTTTGAACAAGAGTTTTCCCATGGTTGACGGAAA
>DAOWOF010000129.1 GCA_030642205.1 Desulfobacteraceae bacterium
TAATGCCATTATTGTGGCTATCAGAAAAAAGGATGGGGGAATGTCCTTTAATCCATCTTCCCAAACCCATATTGAGGAAGGGGATATCTTAATCGCGCTGGGGATGGCAAATGATCTTAAAAAACTGGAAACCCTTTTATCAGATAAATAGTTGTATACAGGATTCGATTCAACCTCAATATATTGAGGTCAAAATAGTTCTTTCATATAAAACGAAACGACAGGAAATTTAGCTCTAAATGGAAAAGAAAACAGGACGCAAGCAATTTAATTTCTGGCAGGATCATTCACTTCATTATCTTGAAATGGCATATCGAACAGATAAGATCGAACGTATTGAGAATTGTGACGGATATGGTAAAAGAACAGGCCAGTGCGGAGATACCATAGAATTTTATTTGACAGTTCGAGATGAAATAATTGGCTCGGCTTCTTTTGTTACCGATGGATGTCTAAACACTATAGCTTGTGCCAATACAGTGATTCATCTGATTGAGAAGAAATCGATTGAAGACGCCTGGGAAATTACTCCCGAAAATGTAATAGATTATCTTGAGACCCTGCCTTCAACAAATGAACATTGCGCGGAACTGGCTATCGGGGCCTTATATCGGGCATTATTAAATTTCCAGAAAAACAAGCGTGTTCCATGGAAACAACTATATAAAAGACATTAGTATCGAGGAAGACTTTATTCTTCATCCTCATCCAGGATATCCTCATATCGTTCAGCATGTTTATCCACTATCTTTTCAATATCTTTTTTTGACTTATGATACTGCTTAACAGCCCTGTTGCCTGTAACGTCATCTATTGCTTTTTTGCCGCTATCACAACCACCGGTTACACCAAAAGAGAAAAATACTGTTAGCATGATTATAAATAAGCTACGCCAATTCCGAATTTTTGACATCAGAATATTACTCCTTCAAGACCTGATACTCCTCTGGTACCATAAAGTTGCTTCATCAAAACTACTTAATTGGATATTTGCCAGAAAGGCCAATTTGGCTGCTGGAGAACTATTTTTTAGTCCCCAGGATGTCTTGGCATGCAAGAATGCCTTTTTGCCCTCTCCCTTCTTTAAGCTGGCAATGCCAATGATTATTTCATTTCTGGCGCTCTGAATGATACGATTAAGATCATTTAAGTCGCACTCGCACCGTGTGCATATTAATGAATCCCGGTTAACCTTTTTACAGGCAGGGCATTTAATCTCCATTAATCCTCCAGATAAAACAGCACATCAGAGAGGGATTCATTTAATTCCACCAGCTTTTTAATGTTTCCCTCTTTAATGGACTTTTTACTTTCATCCAAAAACATTTTAAGCTCTTCGGCATCTGTTTCATCAATTTCATCCATTAGCGCCAATGCCCTTTTTCGCAAGTCTTTTGCGTCCAAAATCGACATCTCTTTAGAGTCATGCCTCACAGAAGGAATAGAATCAACGGGCATATCACCTAAAAATTGATTAATATTTTCGCGAGCCAAATCAAGATCAAGACTTTTTTTGCCCGCGCCTGTATCCATATTAACGGTCTTGGTTAAGCCTGTTCTTTTCTCTAAAGCCGTTACTTCAAGAACTCCGTCCAGATTCAGATGCAGATTAAGCACTATCTCATTGCCGGCCGGGAAATCACCCAGGTCTTCTATTAGAAAGTTACCAATAAAGATATTCTCCGTTACTATTGGCTCTTCACCTTGATAAATACGGATATTAACTTGCTTCTGGCCATCAGCTATAGTATTAAAGACATCTGCTTTGCTTACAGGCAGGGCAGAATTACGTTTAATAATTGGAGTAAATATATCAGACTGTAATTCTCCTTCATAAAAATCTACAACAGCAGTCCCAAAGGTGTAAGGAGATATATCCACCAAAACGGAATGTGTTTCTTCTCCTGACATAACCCCTCCCTGTATTGCTGCGCCCATAGCCACAATAAGGTCAGGGCTGATTTCATGATGGGCTTCACATTTCAACAGCTCATTTATCATTTCCGAAATTAGCGGTGTTCGGGTCGCGCCTCCCACCAGGATTATTTTATCTATGTCTTTTGGTAGCAGGTCGCCATCCTTGAGGCACATTTGAACACTCTTCATGGTCGTTTTAATAAGGGGTTTGATCATTTCTTCATAATCATGCCTTGAAATTTCCACATCAAGATGTTTATCTCCAATAATAAATTCCTCACTAATCCTGGCAAAGGGAGAATCGGAAAGTTCTTCCTTTGCCAGGATGACAGCTGACAAAAGTCTCATTTTTGGTTGTAAATCATTTAAAAGATCAATCTCATGCTGCTTCAAAAACAGATCTGCCACATGTTCCATGATGAGATTATCAAAATCATCTCCACCTAAATTATTATTGCCATGGCTGGCCTTGACTTCCACTACCCCATTTTCGACTACAACAAGGGAAACATCAAAGGTTCCTCCACCAAGATCATAGATAAGAATTGTTTGATTGTCTTCCTGGTCAGCTTCATAGGCAAGGGCGGCGGCGGTAGGTTCATTAAATATTCTCATTACCTCTAAACCGGCCAGAATTCCCGCATTTTTTGTAGCTTTTCTCTGACTGTCATTAAAGTATGCCGGAACAGTGATCACTGCCTGGGTCACTTCTTCGCCCAGATATTCCTCTGCCTGTTCTTTTAATTTTTTCAGGATAAAAGATGAGATTTCTTCAGGAGAAAAATTATGCTTTCCAAGCGGCGTTATTATATCCTGCCCCATTTTTCGTTTAATTGACAACACGGTTTGATCAGGATCGGATACCATCTGGTTCCTGGCTGATGTTCCGACTATTAGCTCTCCATGGCTATCAATCCCCACGCATGATGGCATAATAAGTTTTCCTTCTACCGGGATAACTTCAGGTCTGCCGTTATTTAACACCGCTATCTCGGAATTAGTGGTTCCAAGATCAATGCCGATAATTTGACCCATGCTAAATTCCTTTCTTTTTAACAATTTTGACTTCTGCCAATTTCAAAATATGTCCTGAATATAAATATCCGCTTGAGAATTCCTCTATAACGGTATTAGGCTCTTTTTCATCTGTATGATCAATTTCGATTGCCTTCATCTGTGAGGGATCAAATAATTTACCAATGGTGATTATTTTACTAATCCCTTGTTTTTTTAATATTTCTTCAAAGTGCAAACTTAAAATATTCAACCCTTCCCTCAGGCTCTCCCATGCATTATGCCAATCCTTTTGTTTTAAAAAAAACCGGGCTCTGGGTGGGGAATCCAATCTTTTTTCAACCCGCCTGAGTCGTTCAAATATTTCAACAAGGGGAAGATATACCTTCTTTTTTTCCAATATATTAAGTTCTTCTCTTTTATTACGCGATTCGGATAGTTTGCATAGAATGTCCTTGGTTAAATCTTCAAACTGGGCCAGGGAATTTCCAAAACGTAGAAATGTTTCATGGCTACGGCGGGCATTTTTCCGAAATTCACTCCTTAAAACACATAATTCCTCGTAAAAGGAATAAAGATCAGGCTCTTTATGATTGTTTCCCTCTGGTTGAGGATAGGTTGCAAGTTCCTCCAGCCAATGATTGAAATTTTCTTGAAGCAACTGTTTCATATTATTTTTATTTGCTTCTTTATCTATGTAATTATTATAATCCATATTTTTTTATTTAGCACATTTTCTTAAATAAACTTTCATCTTATCAAGACTCAGAGGCGTTCTTTTTTTGAGCATTGAAAAATTATCCATTACGGCCTCAAAAGGAGAGGTAATCAAAGGGCTTTGATTAAAAAGATAATATCTGATACGACTCTCCTCATCCTTTAAAGTATTATAAGCTTCATTAATCCGGCTAAACTTTTCGGGATATCGTTCAGCCGGAAATAGCTTAACTAATTCAAGATAAGCTCTCCTTACTTCAGAATCATCAGTTTTTCTATTGATTCCTAAGATGTGATATGAATCCATACGCTAAAACCTCATTGATCGTCAAATAGATTTCGTTGAACGAGGCCTGGTTTGTTTGTTTTACGTTTATCATTTTCAGCCTGTTTTTTTGGCATACTTGCTGGAATATCACTTACCCCGGCCCATGGATCATCAAACTCATCGTCAATATTATCTGGAAATTCATCAAGAAAATCCGGCATAAAGGCCAACATTGCTAAATATTTTTTGATATCCATTATCAATGTCTTTATTTCTCTGATAAGTTTCTGGTCGTTGATTCTTTCAGCATATTTTAGTATCTTGTTTGCTTCTTCCAGCTCAAGCTCAGAGGGGGCAGTTATTTCCTGAAGGATTAAAGTCAATCTGTGATATAGTGGAAACGGGTCAAAAGAATCTTTATCCAGCATGGCGCCTATATATTTGGCAGCTAGTCTATAGTCATGGACATTATCTAAAAGCGCGAACAAAATAATTTTTTTTGCGTCTTCCCTGAGAAAATCGTATTTAACGGCCTTGAGCGCATAATTGCTTATTCGCTTAATCTCCTTTTTAAGCCCAACAAAAGGGGTTGAAAAGATATGCATATATATAATAACTTCGATATAGGCAACCGCTTTATCTACAGAAGCTTTTTGAGCTAAATCCTTTTTAACCTGATCTTCAAACTTCTTTAAATATTTTGGATTAACCTTGTACTCTTTTGAGATAAGGAGAAAAAAATAAGTCAGGCGAAATCCTCTTTGAGTCTTTTCATGGGCCTGAGCAATCAATTTATCAGCTTTTGCTTCCTTATCTGCAATATATTCAAAACTTGCCCATCTGGAAATGATATAGGCATGTCCTTTATTAAAATAATCCAAACCGGGATCACCATGAACCAGAGCCTTTTGGAGCAACGCCCGGCACTTATCAGGTTTTGCATTGTTTGCATACTTATAAGCCGTCTTTATATAGGCAGTTATCAGGGATTCACACAAAGATTTATCCAGGGGATTGAGCGCAACCGCATGTTCAAGATATTTGACCCCTTTTTGAAAAGACTTCCTCATAATACAATTCTTGCCAGCCTTGGCCAAGGCATCTCTATTATCAGGAAAAAGTTGAATAATCTCGTCAAGCTTTCGGTTAACCTTTGTAGTTTCTTTAGTCATTTCATATAGTTTCAGAAGGGAGAAATAAGTCTTTTGACAAGCAGGATTAAGAAGGATGCTCTCTTCATAATTTTTTTCAGCCAATCCGGGATTACGCAATAAAAGGCTTTTGCTTTTATGCCTGGCAAATATTGAAAAAATATCCTCTTCAGACTCTATTTTAGTAGAAAAGACATCCCCTATATGTGAATGAATAATTGCTTTCAGATGATCATTTTCCTCGTAAACAGCATTATAGGTATGTAAAAAATTTTCCCATGATTTAATTATATCATTATCTTCAGAGCCATTTTTTTCGAGATGCAGGCAAAGGCCGCGAAAAAGAAAGAGTTTCTCAATAAGATTGTTTTTTTTACGTCTTTCATTTATCGAAAACAGAGATTTAATATATTTATCAGCATGATCTTCTCTCATGGATAGGATAGAATTAAAGTAGAAAAGAGATAATGTATGCAGGAGACCTGTTTCCTCTGTTGGAAATTGCTGTTTTAATTTATCAAGTTGCAGATAAGAATTTCGATACCGTCCCTTTCCCCAGAGGTAGTCAGCCATTGGAAGCAAATTTACAAACTCTTCATGATCTGTCAGGATGCAGATACGATTCAGCACATCCTTGCCTTTTGGCGAATTATTCAAGGCGTCTTTTCCCTGTAGCAGGATCATAAAAGGTTCAACTGCTTTTATCAATACTGACTCAGCAGGCAACCGGGTAAATGCCTTTTGTGCTTTATCATCCTCATGGCAATAAAACGCGCACAATCCTTTAATAAATAATTTCCAATGAGCGAATAAAGATTTCAGCTTAATCTGTTTGAGGATCAGGATGGTTTCCTCATATTTTTCTTCACTTGTTAAGCGCAAGGCATGATGGATTAGTGCAAGCTCATTTTTACAGGATTGTTCAAGGGCATCATGCTTCTCCAGGTCATCAAATCCCAGGACAAGGGCATCCGCAATACAGCATTTATCAAAAATGTTTTTCGGTGAGACCTGGGCGATGGATGAAATTGCTATTTGACAGGCTAAGTCAAATTTTTCTTCTTTTAAGGCGATAAATATTTCAACGCTTATATTAATGGCAATACGTGTGATTTTTTTTAATTGGTTGATTGTCTTCAATGCCTTTGACAATTGGCCATGATCAATTAAATATCTGGCGTGGGCCTCGTAAATAGAAATAATCTCAGGAAGATATTTTTCTGAATCATATTGAAATAATTTTTTCACATGCCCCTGAGCCTGATGAAAATCTCCATCCTTCAGGTTCTTTTGCGCCTGAATCTCAAGGTCTTTTATCGATAGTTGCTTTTTCGGCCCTGAGACTTTTTTTTGCTTATGTTTCTTTTTTTTCCTTCCCATATCTTATCGTTCTTTCAGTGTAATTGAATTTTAGCCATCTAAAAAAACAAGCTGCAAATATAGGGGGACGCTAATTAAAGAGCATGTCAATAAACTGTGACAGAATTAACCCCCATGCCCTGGAAGGCACAACAAAAAATGAAAGAAAATTTACCATCCTTCAACTTTAGTTTACACTTTTTATCCCGGATAATCTTTTAAGGCCATTGTCTTGAGATGCCTAATTATAGTACCATTATCCTGTATAGGTCTGTTGTGCTATGTAAAATAGCGCCCGCAGAAAAACCAGGATTTTTATCAAGAGTAATGAAGATCAAAATTTTAATCGCAGGAATATATTGGATATTTTGAGGGTTGAAATTCTGATCTGACGCAGCGATTGGCGAGATAAGCGCTGACTTCGAAAAGACAGTTTTTATTCTGGCACAAA
>DAOWOF010000171.1 GCA_030642205.1 Desulfobacteraceae bacterium
GGAACCCCTCTAACCCTTTGGTATTATGTGGTAGTCCCAACGGGAATCGAACCCGTGTCTTCGGCGTGAGAGGCCGATATCCTGAACCGCTAGACGATGGGACCCTTAACTTACAAATATTATTGTATGTTGACAGGCAAATATTTAATATCTGGCTGAAAAAAGATAAAACGCATCAATATTAATTGATAATCAATAATTATCCTTCAAATTTAGTCAAAAAGTCAAGAAAAATATATGAGTCTTAAAATTATAAAAGAAATTGTAATCCTTTTAGGGATTGCTATTTTGATGGCCTTTGCAGTTAATTTCATATCACCAAAAGGGATTGCTATTATTGGCAGATGGGAGACTTCCCAAGGTGTGATATCGGCAAAACCAAAAGACTTTTTTATTAATGAAGGATTAGAAATTGATACCCCTGAAAAGGCCAATCAAATCTATGATGGTGGAACGGCGCTTTTTGTAGATGCCCGTGATCCTGAATCCTATGCTGAAGGCCATATAAAAGGGGCAGTAAACCTTCCAGCATATCAAATTAACAAGTTTATTGATCAGTTCATAAAAAAACATCCTTTTTCTGTACACATTATTACATACTGCTCAGGCAGGGAATGCGACGATGGCCATAAATTAATGCAGGGCCTCTTGGAAGCAGGCTATTATAATATTAATGTTTTTATTGATGGTTACCCAGCCTGGCTGGAGAAAGATTTTCCAGTTGAATAAAACTAGTGTTTGATACTTCAAATGGCATGGGGCAGCCTTCACCCTCCGGGTAAAAGGGCACTCTGCGCTTTTTTACGAGATTATTAAATGGTAATGACCAAAAAAATATATTTTTTTCACAATTGGGTTGAACTTTTATTTCGTTGGTGTTTGGGTGCGATATTTATTTATAGTTCTTATCATAAAATAATTGATCCCGCGCAATTTGCTAAAATTATTTATGGTTATGGCCTTTTTCCTTACTGTGTTATCAATCTGATTGCGATTATACTTCCTTTTATGGAATTCATTTCCGGATTGGCCTTGATGCTGGGTATCTATCCAAGGTCCGCAGCCATTATTATAAACGCAATGCTTCTTATATTTATAATTTCAATTGCTATCAATCTTATAAGAGGTCATCAGTTTAGTTGCGGCTGCTTCTCTTTTGGTCATAAAAGCGATAGTAACTCAGTTCAATTATTACTGATACGGGATATCATATGCTTTTTAGGGGGAATGCAGGTTATTGTGTACCAAAAAACCAGAGAATTCTGCCTTCTGTCTCATGGTTAAATATCTTTAAGAAGAATATTTGCTGATGATTTTTCCAATAGCTTGTCAAGGGAACGTAACCTTTCTTCTATTTCTTTCAGTCCAGGTATATTAAGCAAAGGAAAAGCATTGTTCCCTTTTTTTTCAAGGGCATCTGTTACATATTTGATCGTCATGAGTTCAGGATCCCTGGCAGGTTGATAGCTTACTTTTTTGGCTCCATCCCTGCTGATCTGAACAATAAGATCAGCCTCAATTAATTCCTGCAGGGCCGGCCCAATATAAGCAACCGGGATTTTTAGTTCCCTGGAAATGCGATTGGTATCCCAATCATAACTATCATCTGAAAAATGTTTTACTAGAAATCGGACTATTCCCAGAGAAAGCAGATCTTTCCCAAAATGACTCCAGTCCTGATAATTTGCTTCAGATTTATAATAATCCGCATTCTGATGAGCAAAAGAAATTTTAGCCCCAAAGAGAATAAGCATCCAGCTTAGCTGGAGCCAGATCAAGAACATCGGAATTGCGGCAAATCCTCCATAGATAGCATTATATTGTGATACCCCTATCTGAAAATAGATATACCCCCATTGAAATATCTGATAGATGGAACCGGTAATAACCCCCGCTAAGGCACCTGAGATAAAATCAACCTTTGTATTGGGTATAAAGATATAAAGATAGGTCAGCAAGATCCAAAGAGCCCCATAGGGTAATAAATTAAGCATAAAAATAATAACAGGGCTGATCGTCTGCAAGGTCGAAATGTGTTTTAACACAACCTCAATTTTGCTTGCAATAAGGACAGTGGAGGTGCTGGATATAACCATAAGGGAAGGGAAAATAATCATAAGAGAAAGATAGTCGCTTATTTTTCTTCCAAGGCTTCTGCTCTCTTTGACGCTCCATATTTCATTAAAGGCATCCTCAATATTTGACACCACTTGTATTATTGTCCAGAACAAGATCAAAAGGCCGACACCGGCAATTACTCCACCCCTGACATTTGCCAGCAACATATTGGAAAAATCGATGATACCCCTGGCAATTTCATCTTGTCCTTTCAGTTTGTCGTAAAGTTGTTGTTGGAGAATCTTTTCATAACCAAAACCCTTTGCGATTCCAAAAATCATGGCAAATATCGGAACAAGCGTAAGAAAGGAATAAAAGGTCAAGGCAGAGGCCCGTAAACGGCATTGCCCGTTATTAAGGATCTTTAAGGAGGTAAATAAAATCCCTGAATATTTCAGGATAAAGGCCTTGCCTTTTGGCAATTGCAATAAAGTTTTTTTATAGAAATGATTTTTGAAAGATAAGGCTATTTTGGGTATATTCATAATATTATTAAATAAAATGTATGCCTGCAGGAATCGTAACTGGTACCTTTCTATTTAGCTATTTCAAAGATGCTGATTTCAGACACGCAACACTGATCTGATTAAACTTTGAAACTGTTTGAATGTATTAGAAATCGTTAAGAAAGAACCCATCAGGGCTGAATCTATTTGTAGAATTTCCTAGTGTATCATTATATATGTTTATATTTAACGGGTTCTTTCTTTACGACCTCTTATCCGTGAGTTTTTCATGGTTTAATCAGATTAGTGTTGCGGTGGATATTCGCCGAATAATTACATTTTTTTTACCTTATATAATTTCTAGGAAAATATATCAATAATCCTGAGGAAAATTCTTGCCCAGTTCCATGGTATCTGTTTTGCAAGGGAACTTTACAAGATATTTATTATTCATTCTATATGTAATTGATAGATTCGTAAAAAATCCATTAGCAGGCTTAGGGGCTGGCCTTAAAATGTCCTGAACATGGGGGAATTGGCTATTTGTGGGTATAGACCATGAAGACTACAGAGCTTTACATACGAAAATATTTTTTGTAATAATAGGTTCCTATAAAGTCACTTTGTGCCTTTTTACAAATAGTGTATGTAGGATAAAAGCTGGGATGGAGCAGAAAAAAATATGAATACGAACCCTAAATCAAAGGGCATTTTGATTTTGGCAATCCTGACTGGAGCGATCTTCCTTTCGTTTTTTCTTGCCAGTTTGAAACCAAAAGCAGAACGACGTATAATAGATGAGAAAGCACCTCTGGTAGAGGTATTAACAGCCAAAAGCAAGGTTGTAAACATGATTATTGAGGCCTATGGGACAGTTAAACCCCGTCAGGTCTTAAAGCTGGTTTCTGAGGTAAGAGGGCGAATTATTGACATACATCCTTTTTTTAAGGAGGGCTGGGTGGTGGAGAAAGGCTCTATCTTAATGAAAATTGACCCTCAGACATATAGCCTCGAAGTAGATCGAAGGAAGGTACAGGTAAAACAAGCCAAGGCTGAATTAAAGCAGTTGAAACAAAAGATCAGAAACTACGATGCCACTATCAAGATATTGGAATCTAATCTGGCCTTGTCTAAAGAGGATTTTTTACGGTTTACTCGACTTTTTGCTGACAAGAAGGTGGCTAAAACCACCTTGGGCAAGTCTGAGCAGGCCTACCTTGCCAGTCTTGATCGTTTACAGGTTCTGAAAAATCAAAAGGCCCTGAGCTCACCCATAAAGGAGCAATTGGAGGCAAAGCTGGATATGGCCAGAATATTATCAAAGATGGCCAGGCTTGATCTTGAGAAGACAGATATTTCGGTGCCTTTTGATGGCTGGGTCCTGGAAAAACTGGTTGAAAGGGGCCAGCTTATTAATCCTGGTGAGTATTTGGGTAGTGTATATGTTGATGGTGGTTATGATATTGAGGTACGGATACCCATTAAAGAGTTGAAATGGTTGCCTTCCAAAATGGCGCCTGCTGCTCTTCTCGAGGCAGAGGTCTTATTTAACGGAGTAAAAGATGAATCTGTCTCATGGAAGGGGCAAGTGACCCGCCTAAAGGCCCAGATGGATGAAAAAACAAGGACATTACCACTGGTGGTGGAAGTAAACGAGAGGATTTTGCCAAGTGCCAGAGAGCGTAAAATCAGATTTTCCGATAACACCCAATTTCCTAAAATGGTAAAAACTCTTTCTACAGATGCGCTTATTCAAACTGCCAAAAAACCCTTGGGATATGTCTTTGCTCCCCTTTTGAAACCAATGGGAAAAGAGGTAAAAAAGGATGAATATAAACCTGTTATATCAGCTGTGAAATGGAAGGGAGAAATAATCTTTAAAGATAAAAACGTCAATATAAGAAATGCTCGTTCCATGGGGTCCAAAATAAAGGGTCTCCTTCATCCAGGAGATCAAGTTATGGTCGGCCTTTATCAAGAGGGGTGGTATGCTATTTTTCCTCTCAATGAAATTGATCGTTTAAATCCTGATGTTTTTAAACCTGAGCCTGATTTTGTTTCCCCTATACATTTTCAAAAACAGCTTGCCCTAAACCAGGATATTTTTCACTTAAGACCTGGATTATTTGTTACTGTCCGGATTAAGGGAAAAAGACTTCCCCATGTGTTTGTGCTTCCAAGACATGTTGTGCATAATGGAAATATTGTTTATACCGTAAAGGCTAACAAGATAAAGATAAGGAAGATCCATGTCTTGCGATATTTCCAAGATTCGGTATATATAGATCAAGGCCTCATGGAAGGAGATCTGGTTATTACAACGCCCCTCCATGGTGCTACAGACGGGATGCAGGTAAGACATAATTAGCATCTCTCATAAAAAATTCAGAAATAAATCCTGTTTTACTACAATACGTTATTTTATTTATGATCCCTTTTCAAAATTATTATTTTAATACCTGCCCTACATATCCGCCCCATCAATTTTTGTTTGACACTGAGGCCACTTCCCCTCTTTCAGATGATTTCCAAGTAATGTGAAACCATTCCGTTCAATGAGCATGGCGCCACAGGAATAGCAGTAAGTGCTCTCATGATCGACTTCCATTGCTTCTTTAAATCATGTCAAAGGATAATCCGCCTGTCTCCTTTATTTAAGCCTCTTCTTTCCCCTCCATTCCCATCCCATGATTTAATCATGTTATTTTTTGCCACAATATGTAAAAAGCCTAAATAGTATTAATGGCAATATTTTTCGCTTCAAGCAAGAGACTTATAACTCGATTACGTAACCTATTGTATTTACATCTTTTTTAATCTTAAAAAATACCTGGTTTTATTGGCCTCCGTTTTGCTAAGCATA
>DAOWOF010000154.1 GCA_030642205.1 Desulfobacteraceae bacterium
CTAATCACAATAGAGCGTTTTTCGGGAAGGATAAAATGCTTTATGGCTTGAGGAAACGAGAGATAAGGCAGACCAGCTTCCACAAGCCTTACAGCCTCTGGATTATCCCTGGTAATTACGTTCCCCACAATGACAAGATCGAGATTTTGATCCAGATTTTCTGCCTGATAGCCTTCCATAACAGGGATCGAAAGACCCTCCAGAAACAGACTCATGGGAGGATAGATATTCCTGTCAGAACCGGTTATCTTATATCCCTTTTGTTGAAGAATACCGGCCAGAGAAGCCATACCCGTCCCACATATGCCCATAAGGTGGATGCAATGTAGTTGTTGGGGGATTTGGTTAAGGACAGGATCTATTTTTTGAATATTCGGAATGGGTGGCATCTTAAAAAATCCTTGCATTTTACATGTAATCAATATATAAAAAGAGATTTTTCTAGCGTTATATAAATTAGTTAATACATGTTTCTATTGAAACCAGTTAAAAAATAAGGATATCAGATATGTCAAAAGTATGCGAAATTTGTGGTAAAAGGCCTCAAGTAGGTTATAATGTCAGTCATGCTCATAACAAGACAAAAAGACGCTGGAATCCGAATCTGCAAAAGGTAAGGTGCCTGAGCAATGGTCACATAAAAAAGCGTCGCGTCTGTACCAGTTGTATTAAATCAGGGCTTGCAGTCAAAGTTTAAACTCTTTCCACAATCAGAACGCTCTTTAATTTCTTTAATGTCCGCATTATGCTGTTTAGATGCTGAAAATCTTCCACTTCAAGGGAAAAATTGGTAATTCCTTTTTGATCGGTGGTGGTTTTCACATCAGCATATGTGATATTAGCATCTTTTTGAGAAATTACAGTACATAATTCAGCCAGGATCCCCTTCCTCTCCGAACTGATGACCCTAAGTTTGGCCATATGCCTTTCCTTCTGCAAAGGCTCCCAGGATACCTCTATCAATCTTTCAGGATCGGCATGCAAGATATTTTTACAGCAATCCTGATGAATGGAAATACCGTGGCCATGGGTAATATAACCCACAATATGTTCCCCTGGAAGAGGCGAGCAGCAATTGGCATACCTTATCAGAATGTCACTGATCCCCTTTACCTTTATGCCATGATCTTCTTTGCGATGAATTATTTTGCCAACTACTTTACTGACAATACCGGGAGGCCTGTCCTCTTTTAGACCAAACATCGGTTTTAGTCGATTGATGACCTGTTTTGGGGATATTTTACCAAAACCGATTTGGGCCAGCAGATCCTCCGCTGTTTTTATGGATAACTGTTCCGCTACAGACTTTAGTTTGGAATTTCGCATAAAATCAGATACTGGTAAATTGGACTTAAGCAGTTCTTTTTCCAGAAGGTCTTTACCCAGGGTAATGCTTTCATCCCTTTCCTGATTCCTGATCCATTGTCTGATCTTTGTTCTTGCCTTGGATGTTTTAACGAATTCCAGCCAGTCTTCATTGGGATGCTGATTTTTGGAAGTAATTATCTCTACAATATCACCATTGGTCAATGAATGGCGCAAAGGTACCATTTTACCGTTAATCCTGGCACCCATACATTTTTTCCCAACTTCACTATGAATGCTATAAGCAAAATCAATGGGCGTTGAACCCATGGGAAAGGCCTTTACATCTCCTTTGGGAGTAAAGACATAGACCTCATCGGGAAAGAGGTCCATACGTACTGTTTCCAGAAATTCGACAGGATCTTTAAGGTTCTGCTGCCATTCCAATAACTGCCGCAGCCAGGCAAACTGCTCTTCCCCGTTCTGGCTGGGATATTTTCCTTCCTTATACTTCCAGTGGGCGGCTATGCCTTCCTCTGCAACCTTATCCATTTCCCAGGTCCGAATCTGAATCTCCATTCTTTGATTAAAGGGACCGAATACGGTAGTATGAAGTGACTGATACATATTTATCTTGGGAACTGAAATATAGTCCTTGAAACGTCCCTGGAGCTGTTTCCACATGGCATGGATATGCCCTAAAGCCGCATAGCAATCTTTGATAGAGCTGACTATCACTCGAAAAGCCAGAATATCATATACTTGTGTAACGTCCAGATTTTGATCTGCCATCTTTTTATAGATACTGTAAAAATGCTTGTCTCTACCCTTGACACATGCTTTGATACCTACTTCTTCAAGTTTTTTTTCAAGCAGTTTTTTGGCATCTATTATAATCTTTGCATTCTCACCACTACGTAGTGAGATCTGGCTCTGAATCTGAGCATAGGCCTCAGGCTCCATATAGTAAAGGCAAAGATCTTCAAGTTTGGATTTAATCCAGTTAATGCCCATCCTGCCTGCCAGAGGGGCATAGATGTCGAGGGTCTCCCTTGCGATCCGGTATTGTTTTTCCGGTTTTTGAAAGCCCAGTGTTTGCATATTATGGAGTCGATCAGCCAGTTTAACAAGGATAACCCTGATATCATGGGACATGGCAAGGATCATTTTACGGATATTTTCAGCCTGCCGTTGTTTACTGGTGGCAAAATAAATCTTGCTGATCTTGGTAACGCCATTCACTATATCGGACACCTCTTTTCCGAACAGGCTTGTAATCTCTTCAATAGTGGCATCCGTGTCCTCAACGGTATCATGGAGAAAACCTGCTGCTATGCAGACAACATCCATTTTCATTTTGGCAAGGACATAAGCTGCTTCAAGAGGATGTGATAAATATGGCTCACCACTGAGACGGGTTTGTCCATGATGAATTTTGGCAGTGTACACATAGGCCTTTTCAACTATGTCCAAATTAGCCTTTGGATTATGTTTCAGGATTTGAGAAGTAATGTCATTTAAGCGTATCATAGAGTCTCATTATCTTTTCTCTTATAATCTCCGATGCATCATCAATTGGATAAGTCATTCGATCCGCTTCATTGCGAAGTTTAATCTCTACTTCACCATTTTTGACTCCTTTGGTCCCAATGGTAACTCTTATCGGGATTCCCAAAAGATCAGCATCCTTAAATTTACTACCTGCCCTTTCTTTACGATCATCAAGGAGTACATCAATATTATTTGTCAATAAATCAGAATATATTTTTTCTGCCGCTGCAACCACATCTTTATCATGGTTTTGAAGTATCAGGATAATTACTTCAAAGGGTGCAATGGGGATAGGGAAAATAATACCATCTTTATCATGGTTTTGCTCAATGGATGCGGCCACAGTCCGTCCTGCTCCTATTCCATAGCATCCCATAATAATATCTTTTTCTTTTCCAGCTTCATCGAGATAGCAGGCATTAAGGGCATGACTGTATTTGGTTCCTAACTTAAATATATGCCCAACCTCAATCCCCCTGCCAAAATTGATCTTGCCCCCACATCTGGGGCATCTGTCATGGCTGGTAATGACGCGCAGGTCTGAAAAGGCATTCACATTGAAATCTTTTTTCAGATTAACATTCATGAAGTGATAGTCTTTTTTGTTCGCGCCGGTTACACCATTTACCATCCCTTTTACGGCATGATCAGCAAGGATATCAAGTTTAAGCCCCACTGGCCCCGCAAAGCCTGTTGGCGCTCCAGTAATCTCTTCAATCACATCTTCATCTGCAAGGTTTAATTCCTGTACTCCAAGATGTCTTTTAAGCTTGGCTTCGTTTAATTCATGATCTCCCCTGAGCAGAATCGCAACTGGTTTTCCATCAGCCAAATAAATAAGGGTTTTAATAAGAACTTTGTTTTCAATGCCGAGAAAAGAACAAACTTCTGTTACTGTTTTAACATTTGGAGTTTCTATCTCCTTTATAAGAAGCATTTCAGGCGTCTGCTTCTTTTCTTCCGGATCTATGGGGGAGATCTCAGCCCGCTCAAGATTCGCGGCGTAGTCACAGGACAGACAATTTACTATCTGGTCCTCGCCTGTTTCAGCCATGACCATGAATTCATGGGAATAACTACCGCCAATTGTGCCTGTATCGGCCTCCACTGGCCTGAATCTAAGGCCACATCTTTTAAAAATACGATTATACGCATCATACATGAGTTCATAGCTATGATTAGCTCCTGCTTCATCCGCGTCAAAACTATACGCATCCTTCATAATAAATTCACGGCCCCTCATTATTCCGAATCGTGGCCTGATCTCATCCCTGAATTTAGTCTGAATCTGATATAGATTAAGAGGCATCTGCTTGTATGAATGAATTTCCCTGCGGATCAGATCTGTAATTACTTCCTCATGTGTTGGCCCAAGACATACTTTTCTTTTATGCCGGTCTAAAAACCTTAACAGTTCCGAACCATAGTATTCCCATCGACCGCTTTCCTGCCATAATTCTGCGGGTTGAACCGAAGGCATCAGGATCTCAATTGCTCCCGCCCGGTTCATTTCTTCTCTTATTATATTTTCAACTTTTCGAATTGATTTAAGCCCAATGGGCAGATAGGTATAGATTCCAGAGGTTAATCTGCGAATCATTCCTGCTCTTATCATTAGCTGATGGCTCATAATTTCAGCTTCAGCCGGAATCTCTTTTTGAGTAGGAATAAAATATTTCGAATACCTCATAATGTAAAAATATCTCCTTATGTTTATCAAAAATTACTACTTGTCGCAGATAACTATCTGTAACTATTATAACATCTCAATAAGTTCGGCTTAAGTCCAGTCATTGACCGGATCAGCGCTGCCGTTGAATGGTGAAATTTTAAAATCTATGACTGTTTGAATGCATTAGCAAGCCTTAAGAAAAAACGGTCATGCATTTATGGTGTATGATAAATCAAATATTAAAGCGGTTAACGCTCAGGATGTTTATAAAAAAGATAATAGTTTTTTCTTTAGACTTGCTTATGCATGAGTTTCAGAGATTTTAAAATTTTATTATCCAACGGCTGAGGTTAAAAGATAATCAAATTAGCGCTGCGTGTCTGAAATCAGCATCCTTGAAATAACTTCTAAGTAACAAGATTCGGAGTTTGGCGCTTAACTAGTTGAAACCCCATACTTTTTGCCCTTTTTGCGAGATTTCTTAGAGCTCGCTTTTAATGGGCTGCTTCCGGGGTATTAATTACTTCTATAATAAACGCAGGGATCTTTCACCCCGGTTACGTTGCTGAATAATTACGAATATTTTTAATTAACCATCTTTTTTACTTCACTAATCAGAGTTTGAGCCAGCTCAGCCTCGCAAATCTTCCTGATAACCTTCCCCTTCCTGAATAATATCCCCTGCCCCCGTCCGCCGGCAATCCCGATATCAGCCTCTTTGGCTTCTCCCGGACCATTTACCACACAACCCATGATGGCCACCCTGGGAGAGGCCTTGATCCCTTCCAGGGCTCTTTCCACTTCCTCCACAAGACCAAACAGGTCGATCTCACAGCGGCCACAGGTTGGACAAGATATGATCTCCGGCCCGCGATGCCTGAGATTAAGCGCCCTCAGGATTTCATAAGCTACTTTTACTTCATCCACAGGATCCCGGGTTAGTGAAACCCTGAAAGTATCGCCAATGCCCTGGGCCAGAAGAGAGCCTATTCCAAGAGTACTTTTTACTGTGCCGGATATAAGAGTACCAGCTTCAGTAACTCCCAGGTGCAGGGGATAATCTACTCTTTCGCTCAATTCCTCATAGGCCTTTATCGTATCCAGGACGTTTGATGATTTCAAAGAAATCTTGATCTGCTCAAAGCCCAGATCTTCAAGGATATGGACATGCCCTAAAGCGCTTTCCACCATAGCCTGGGGAGAGGGGCTTCCATATTTTTCCAGGATCTTCCGTGGCAAAGAACCGGCATTAACACCAATCCTGATAGGGATATTATGCTCGGCAGCCGCTGCAACCACATTGGAAACAGCCTGTTGGCTGCCAATATTTCCAGGATTTATTCGAAGCCCTGAGGTCCCGCCTTCAATGGCCGCCAGGGCTAATCTATGATCAAAATGAATATCAGCGATAA
>DAOWOF010000067.1 GCA_030642205.1 Desulfobacteraceae bacterium
AGACAATATTTAATATTTTTCAAAAGTTTTGGAGTGTTATGAATTGCTTAAGCTGAGATTTATTGTTGTAGACAGGACAAAGGTGCCCTTCCTTGCGGAAGGAGAAAATTTTTTTAAGAAACGTCTAAGTAGATACGCCCGACTAGAATGGATTGAAAGTAAACCGGTAAAGATAAAAAAAGGAGAGACAGATAACAGGATCTTGACCCTGGAAGGAGAATTAATTGTCAAGAGATTTTTGGCCAAAGATTATATTATAGCCCTTGATCGATCAGGGAAGGATTATGATTCCATTGAACTAGCTAATCATATCAATAAATTAACTTTCCTCCACAGTCAGCTGACTTTTGTTATTGGAGGGCCTTTGGGCCTTTCAAAGGCTATTCTTACAAATGCCCATGAAAAGCTTTCTTTGTCTAAATTTACTCTAACTCATGAGATGAGCCGACTTTTTCTCCTGGAGCAACTATACAGGGCATTTACCATACTTAATGGCGAAAAATACCATAAATAAATTTATTGGGCCTGAATTATTTCCGCCATATTCCCCTGAATATCATTATCGCAAGGACTAAGGAATGCTATCTATATTAACCTCAATACTTTAAATCTATCTATTTGCTCGCTTCCAATGCCATGCTTATCTTGTTTTTAAGCTCTGAAAGATCAAATGATTTTATTACATAAAAATCAGCGGCAATCGATTTCATATCTTCTTTAAAAGTATCATAGGCCGTACAAAGAACCACCGGAAGATCATAAAATTTATTCCTGATATCCTGCAATAAGTCTAGTCCATTATAATCTACCATCTTGATATCCAATACTATCAGATCCGGCTTTTCCTCTTTAATCCTCTCTAGGAGCTTGTAGCCGTTTTCTGCGGTAATAACTTCATATCCTGCTTCGCTCAACTCTTCTGAATAAAGGTAGCGGATATGCTCTTCATCATCCACAATCAATATTTTCCACATTCATTATTCTCCCATTTTTCAGGTTTAAATCGAATTAGGCTTAGGAATGAGGATCGAAAAGTGTCCGCATTCCATAAAAAATAATAATCCGAGCCAGTTTCAAGATGTATAATTTTGAAACTGGCTTATCAGAATTGGCCATCTCCCGCCGGATAAAAAGGCGCGGAATGACCTTTTGTCTGATTATAATACTTAAAGTATACAAAAAAGAGTAAAGCTGTGCAACTTATATAGTTTTGCAAAAAAAGATTGGGTAAAATATTTTTTGTAACTAGTCGTTCGAGCGCTAAGGAGTTGTCCGGAACCAACTTGTTTCCAGATAACTCCTGACTATATTGCATATAAACTTGAGATACATAAACCCTCTGTTGAGGGTCGCGCTTATAAATCAAGAATAATTATAAAAGCCTTTGCCTGATTTCCTTCCAAACCAGCCGGCATCAACATATTTTTTCAATAGTGGACAAGGGCGATATTTTGAATCTCCCAATCCATTATATAATACCTCCATTATTGCCAGACAAGTATCCAGTCCAATCAAATCTGCCAGCGCCAGGGGGCCCATAGGATGATTCATTCCCAGTTTCATTACTTTATCAATATCTTCAACTGTGCCCACCCCCTCAAAAAGGGCATAGACGGCCTCATTAATCATTGGTAACAGAATGCGATTACTGATAAAACCAGGGAAATCATTGGCCGGTACCGGCGTTTTTCCCATCTTTAGTCCCAAATCATGGGTTATTTTACATGTATCATCTGATGTGGCCAGTCCTTTTATAATTTCCACCAGTTGCATCATTGGAACCGGGTTCATGAAATGCATCCCTATAACTTTCTCCGGCCGTTTGGTTTTAGCTGCAATTTTTGTAATGGAAATAGAGGATGTGTTAGATGCCAGGATAGCATCATCCCTGCAATATTTATCGAGATCCTTGAATATCTTCACCTTCAGGCCTTCATTTTCAATGGCAGCCTCTACCACATAATCAGCCTTGACCATGTCTTCAAGGGAAGTCGAACCTTCAATCCTTCCAAGGATTAAATTTTGTTCATCCGCGGTTATCTTTTCTTTTTTAACCAATCGAGCCAAACTTTTTTCTATAGCAGAAAAACCATTTGATACAAATTCATCTTTGATATCGTTCATCACCACAGTCAGGCCGCAGGCAGCACCAACCTGAGCAATCCCTGATCCCATTTGACCTGCACCAACAATACCTAATGTTTTAACCTCCATCTGAACATTCTCCTTATTCCGGGTTTTCATAAAATACTATCTGGACCCAATAAGATATTTTCTGATTATAACGAATTGTTGGGGGAAGGTATCTGAAACCAGTTCGAGAGTCAAAAATCTCCCAAAGGGGTTTAGAGACATGCCAGCCCAGGATTTTGCCTTGGGCTGGCATGTGGCATGGCGCCCTTACAGGGCTAAAATGTTTGTCCCCCCACATCCCTTATAATCAGGGCATTTTCATTGAACCATAAATATTCAGGGCTGGCTCAAAATAAATTCGCAGGATTGGCGCACAAATCCAGGTTGGATTCGGAGGCTCGCAGACTCCCAAAGACAGTCTTAAGATGAGATGCCAAATGCAACACTTATTTCGTGACAGACCCTTAGTTAATTACCCTAGCATAAAAAAAAGTTAAATAACAAGCCAATAAAGCATGCTCCGGATATTCTTTCACAAGAAATTGCATACTGCAAGCTGTAGATCGTATGCCATCTGATCACAATATACAGACGCTTTGGACGTAAAAATGGCTAAGGAGTTGTCCTGGGCATAATGGACCCAAAAAAGTCAGTTAATAGATCAAGGAAGACGAAAATTTCAACCTCAGGAATTATCTGGTTTAATGGATAGTCAGGACGATCCTTTCTCCTTCAGAGTGATGAAAGTTAATCCGTAAAGGAAGGTGCTCATTGGTCAGGATATCGTTGACAAGAAGATTCTTGTTTCCTTTGAATTTGATATCAAGGATGACACTGTCCTTTTTAATCCTGGCAGGTATAACAGCATTAATATTTTCAAGACCCTGCCTTAGAAATTTTATGAAGTTTGAAAGGTCTTTATAGCTCTTAAGGCCAATGAGTTCTATTCCAAGGTGCTTGGTCTCGATTTTTGCAGAGGCACCCAACGACATTAGTATAGGAGTAAAATCGAACATTAAAAGATTGACAAGCCTTTGGAGATTCGTCGTAAGGTCTTCTTCGCTTAGGTGTCTATCCGGTATCTTGATGGTTCGTGTGGCTTGATGCATTTGGATACCTTGACTAGTATCAAAGATCTTCAATGTTAATGATACTTCTTCATTATCAATTATCATGGTTTTACCGTAAATCACAAGATCAGCATTGAATATTTTACCCCATTTCAATATTATCTCATTTTGTAACTCAGGTTCACACATATCTTCATAATAGTCATAATCGGGCAAACTTAAGGAGTGATTAACGGGATTGAAATTTTTTTCCTGAAAGACCCTGAATAAGATTAATTCAGTAAGGTTCATTGCGGTATTTAATTCTGGGTCATCCCACCAATAAGATAGCTCGCTCCCTCTTAACTCAGAGACAAGGAAAAGAATTTTTAAATTAGGTCCATTTTCTAGAAGAAGATTTTTTTCATGTAGTTTCTGGTTGATTATTTTTTCATTTATCCGGATTTTAACAAGAGCATGATACTCCAGCCCGATCTTTTTTTCCGTCAGGATATGGTAATTTGCAATCGCATCATTGAAAATGGGAATAATTTCATTGGTGATCCATTGAAAATGGGAGATTATTCTTTGCTGGTCTAATTTATTCAAAAGATAATGCTCTACGCCTTTTTTCATGGCCAGGGTAATTGCCTCCTCTTTGGCCTGGGCCAGATTCCCCTTTTGAATATTGCTGCTTCCTATGATGAGAATTTCATTCTTTTTAAGCATATCTCCTGTCTCTGCGAGAGAAGGATGAACTATGCCTATAGAAAATAGTGCAAGGAATAAAATTATGGGTCTGATTAAATTTCGTTGCATTGATAATCCTGATTCTATGTTAAGAATCTAAGCCAATTTTGAGAAACGTTCTCTCAAGCCACCTGATGCCTTTTTATCCTGAGGTAGAGCAAACCTTTGAAATCAGTTTGAACTTACATTTTAAATTGGATAATTTAAAAAAATATAAAAAAAAGGATTGCATTCTATCTTCTGATATAATAAAATAAAAAGCAATGAATAATTCCGTAATGCAATTTCTCAAAGATACCTTATAAGAAAATATTTTATTTGCTCCACCCCTTAAAATACTTGACATAAATACTTATATTACTATATAGAAAATTCCATAATATAATGACTTCCTACCTGCGGAGGAATCTATCTGCTCAGGATATCAAAATATCTAAAATTAACTTCTTATGCTATCCTTCTGAAATATCGATTCTAACCATCTTCCAAGATGGCCTTTGATAAAAATACCTTCCGAATAAAGTAAGGTCAGAAAAAGGCTATTCTATTAACTGAAGGAATTAAGCTTGGTATTTCAAAGTATAAACCTATATTGAGCTATTTTATATGCTCTATCTGCAAGGATCTTTTATACAAACAAGAGATTGTGCGTGTCTTCCTGATTTCTTTGTGTCTTCCTGATTTCTTTGAGCTAACTCCTTATATATCAAAGCAGGGTTGCAGCTTTTTTTTATTTGTAAAGGAAGATTTAAGCAGTGCAGGCTTCCAGAGTTTTTACCAAAATATATAGGATATTATGCATTGGATATCCCAATGTTTGGATATCCTTAAATCTTTACTTTTCGGAGATCAAAAATGAATCTTATTGAACTTAAAAATATGAGAATCAGTGAGCTTACAGAGATGGCTCGTGAACTCAACATTGCAGGGGCAACAGGGATGCGAAAGCAGGATCTTATCTTTTCCCTTTTGCAGTCCCATTCAAGTAGAAATGGCCTTATTTATGGGGAGGGAGTCCTGGAAATATTGCCTGATGGGTTTGGGTTTTTGAGGGCGCCTGACGCGAATTATCTGCCAGGGCCTGATGATATATATATATCGCCGTCCCAGATACGTCGTTTTACTTTAAGAACAGGAGACACTATTACCGGCCAAATAAGGCCTCCCAAGGATTCCGAGAGATATTTTGCCTTGCTCAAGGTTGAAAAAGTAAATCATGAGGAACCTGAAATTTCCAGGGAAAAGATCCTGTTTGATAATCTGACACCTCTTTACCCTGATGAGATGATGAAGCTGGAGGGCAACGCCAAGGATTATTCATCCAGAATTATGGATCTCATGACACCTATAGGAAAGGGGCAAAGGGGCTTGATCGTGGCGCCTCCCAGAACTGGTAAGACAATGCTTCTGCAAAATATTGCCAACAGTATTAGTGTCTCTGATGACAGTATATACAAGATCGTGCTCCTTATAGATGAAAGGCCTGAAGAAGTAACGGATATGGCGCGTTCAGTGGATGCTGAAGTCATTAGCTCCACATTTGATGAGCCTCCACAGCGACATGTCCAGGTGGCCGAAATGGTGATTGAAAAAGCCAAAAGACTGGTTGAGCATAAGCGTAATGTTGTAATTCTTCTCGATAGTATCACTCGTCTGGCCAGGGCATATAACTCAATTGTTCCTCCTAGTGGTAAAATCCTTTCAGGAGGCCTTGATTCCAATGCCCTTCATAAACCAAAACGCTTTTTTGGAGCAGCCAGAAACATAGAAGGCGGTGGAAGTTTGACTATAATCGCAACCGCCCTTATTGATACGGGAAGCAGGATGGATGAGGTAATTTTTGAAGAATTTAAAGGCACCGGAAATATGGAAATACATTTAGACCGCAAATTGTCTGACAGGAGAGTCTTTCCATCCATTGATATTAATAGGTCAGGAACGCGCAAAGAAGAATTGCTGATAGGAGCTGCCGAATTGAATCGTATATGGGTATTGCGTAAACTCCTGGCTCCATTGACCTCTATAGATAGTATGGAGTTTTTACTTGATAAAATTAAAGGAACAAAGGATAATAAAAGGTTCCTGGCATCAATGAGTGAATAACTTCATAACCTGAAGCAACGGAATAATAAAAAACATCGAGAACAGAATAGCTTTTAAGTAAAAGTTTTTTGTGGAAAGAGGAAATAATGAAAAAAGGAATCCATCCTGAATATTATACCGCGACTGTTAAATGCGCATGTGGCAATATCTTTGAAGTAGGTTCCACGCTTAAGGATATCACTATTGAGATCTGTTCCAAATGTCACCCATTTTTTACCGGCAAACAAAAATTAGTTGATTCTGCCGGAAGAGTAGAGCGTTTTCGAAAAAAATATGCTCAATTCAATAAGACAAGCAAGGGCTAAGGGCCTGTCACGAAATAAGTGTTGCATTTGGTGGGCAGAGATAGCTTGTATATCTTATATGCGATGGTTAAATGATCTTTTATGACTTGTTAGTTGAGACCCTTGCAGATACCTGCAAAATATGGGTGTTTCTTCAGTCCAGGTGCAATAGGTGTTTTGACATGATTCTTTATGTATCTCTGCAAGAACCTCATTTGAATAGTATAAAATATGCTTTCTAAAATCAAAGAAATTGAACGGCATTATGAAAAGCTTGAAGCTGATCTAAGCCGCCCCGAAATCATCCAGGACCAAAAAGTCTATCAGGGATATATTAAGGAACATAGCCAGTTAACGCCTATCATCAATACATTAAGGGAAGCTAATTTAGTAGAAGATGAAATCGAAAGCAATCGATCTTTGTTGAGGGATTCTGACCATGAGATGAGACGATTGGCAAAAGATGAGATCGATATGCTGCGGTCACGTCTAAACGAATTGCAAACAGATCTTAAATTTCTTCTCCTTCCAAAAGATCCCAATGATGAAAAAAACATTCTTCTTGAAATCAGGGCTGGCACTGGTGGTGATGAGGCTGCCCTATTTTGCGCGGATCTTTTTCGGATGTATACTCGTCATGCGGAATCCAATCACTGGAAGGTAGATATCCTGAGTCAAAATCCTACCGGAATTGGAGGCTTTAAGGAAATTGTTTTATTGATCAAGGGCGAAGGTGTCTATAGCAAGCTTAAGTATGAAAGTGGGGTCCATCGTGTCCAACGTGTCCCTGAGACAGAAACCCAGGGGCGTATTCATACCTCAGCCGTTACGGTGGCAGTCCTTCCTGAAGCTGAAGAAGTTGATGTTGAAATAAACACAGAAGATCTGCGTATAGATGTATATCGTTCATCAGGTCATGGTGGACAGCATGTAAATACGACTGATTCAGCCGTAAGGATTACCCATCTTCCTTCAGGACTGGTGGTTACTTGTCAGGATGAAAAATCCCAGCATAAAAACAAGGCCAAGGCAATGAAGGTGCTCTTATCCAGACTTTTGAAATTGCAACAGGAGGAACAGGAATCAAAAATATCTGAGGAACGCCGCAACCTGGTCGGATCAGGGGATCGCAGTGAAAGGATCCGTACCTATAATTTTCCACAGGGCAGGGCTACTGATCACAGGATAGGCTTAACTCTTTATAAACTGGAAGCGATCCTTCAAGGTCGGTTGGGCTTGATCATTGATCCTCTGATTACCCATTTTCAGACTGAAGCACTGAAGACCAGCTCTTAATATTAAGAGCTGGCAAGAAACTCCTTATGTCATCCAGGCCCTGGAACATAAAAGACATCCTTAAAGTTACAACCGATTATCTAAAAAAAAGACAGATTGAAAGTCCGCGTCTAACTGCTGAAGTCCTTCTTGCATGCCAACTGAAGCAAGACAGGATAAATCTTTACTTGAATTTTGACAAGCCATTGGCTGAACATGAGCTTTCCGGTTATCGGGATTTTATACGGAGACGAGTAAAAAGGGAACCCTTGCAATATATAACCGGCGTTCAAGAATTCTGGTCCCTTGATTTTCGGGTAAATTCACAGGTATTAATACCCAGACCGGAAAGTGAACTACTGGTAGAGCATGGGCTTAAGATTGTTAACGGTCTTAATTTTCCCAAAGGGCACCCAGTTCACATCCTGGATATGGGGACAGGCAGCGGGGCTCTTGCCATTGCCATTGCCCATGAATTGCCGAATGCTGTTATTTTTGCCACTGATATTTCTCAAGATGCAATTAATCTTGCAAAAGAAAATGCAAAAAAACATGGAGTTTCAGATAAGATCAAGTTTAAACGGGGAGACCTGTGGCAATCCCTCAATGACCAGTATCCCCTTTTTGACCTCGTAATATCAAATCCCCCTTATATCGCTACTGACGAATATCCCGCTTTGCCTCCGGAAGTCAGGGATTATGAGCCGTATCTGGCTCTCCATGGATATAATGATGGGATGTTCTTTATTGAAAAGATTATCTCAGGCGCATTGACATTTATGCGTAATGGCGCCTGGCTTCTGGTGGAGATGGCTCCCTGGCAAACGGGAAAAGCCCTTGAATTATATGGACAGTTTAATGAATATAATCAAAAAATCCGAATTAAGGATTACAGCCAGCATTATCGGATTGCCATGGGACGTAAGGCCTGAATACTGCTATTCCCACCACCCGTTTCTCTTCTTTTTCAAGTCAATATAAGAAACTCTTCCTTGATTATAGACAATAGAATTTAATAGCCAGCTGGCAAGGCTAATAATTATAGAGCCCCAGATGGCTGGCCAAAAACCGGTTATATGGAAACCTGATATGACACCGGAGGCCATTTTAAGTATCAAGGCATTTATAACAAAGGTAAAGAGTCCAAAACTCAAGATATTAATCGGCAAGGTCAGAATGATTATCACTGGTCTTAAAAAGAGATTCAGAAAACCAAGTATGACGGCAGTAAAAATGGAGCTGAAAAATCCGGAGACTTCAATCCCGTCAATAAGATAGGACGCAGTCATAATGGCGATGGCAAGGACAAACCATTTTGCGAGTAGAATTCTCATTATTATATCTTTCCTCCTGCTAAAAGTAGACCTTATACTTTTGTAATATCAAAAGGATCTTTTGAAGGTCAATTAAATAATATTATTGAGATTAAATCATTTTTTACCTATATTCTTTATAATTTCGTAAAAAGCGGGATTATGCTGCTTTGAGGCGCTGTAGCGTTCCCTATCCAGTCTTTTTAAATAGCGCCAAATCATTTGAGTTCTATGGTTAATCTGGTTTCAGAATTCCTAATTCTACCTGGCATTTATTTCCACTTCCTTTGCCTTTGGAGTAAGAATTATGCGTAAGAGTTTTCTATTCCTGTTACTTATTCCCTTTCTGGTTTCAGGGTGCTTTAAATTTGGCAAGGATTATCAGCCTCCACAATTAAATTTTGATATTCCGGGTGTTTATCAGCATATGCCGGAAAACTCTGATGATAATTTATACAAGGAAGATCGCTGGTGGGAAGTATTCAGGGATACGGAACTTGATCAGCTTGTTGATCTAGTCCTTAAAAACAACCTGGATATCCAAAAGGCTGTTTCACGTGTACTGGAGGTCAGATCCCAATTCAGGATGACCAGGGCTGATCGTTTTCCAGAATTTAATTTGCGGTCTAATGGGCAAAGGCAGAAACAGAACTACACTAACCCTGTAAGTGGAGTTAGTGACAGTCAAACATCTGATTATTATACACTCTCTCTTCCTGCTACCTTTGAATGGGATTTATGGGGGCGGCTGGCCAGGGCTGAGGAGGCCGCACGTGCGGAGCTGCTTTATGCTCAAGAAAACAGACTGGTTGTATCGCAAACAATTATTGCCGAGGCTATTGGCTGTTATTTTGAGATAAGATCCTGGGCATTTAGGATTGAGATATTAAAAAAAACTATTAAAAGCTATAAGCAGAGCCTTCACCTTGTGAAAAGGCGTTATAATCATGGCATGGTTTCTGTACTCGATGTGAGACAGGCACGCCGAATGCTTGCCCAGGCAGAAGCTCAACTACCGGTTATGCGAAAGCACTTAGGCCTTGCCCAGCATAAGCAGGCTATTCTTTTGGGCCTTTATCCCAATAGCAGTCTGCCCGACAGTGACATGCCGGAATATTATCA
>DAOWOF010000246.1 GCA_030642205.1 Desulfobacteraceae bacterium
CTCTTTTGTGACTTGATCAGTCTTTTTAATAACTGCCGTAACACCCTCTACGGTCTGAACTCCTTCTGTGATTGCTTCGGCCAGTTTTCTGGTATTGCCGCCCTTTGAATAGTAAAGAACAAGAATTTGCATCCTGTTTTCTCCTTAAATTATAAATTGTTGATTTTTCCAAAGGTCAAGGAAGGCGCATCTTCCTAGACGAGTCCCTCTTTTTGCAGATAAGTCATAGAACGTTGTCCAATAGTGGTAACATAACTCAAGGCCTGGGTCATATGGTGAACAGATTCAACCGCGATTCCGGAATTAATCATAACCAGAGCCTTATCAAGAGCTTTTTCCACATCATCCCAGATGGCATCCTGGGTAATATTTTTCGCCAGTCCAACCTCCTGAACAAGCATCTCAAGCAAAATTTTGATAGCCTTTTCCGCTCCCTGCTTTTCATGACCATTCAAACCATTAGTGAATTCCAGTGTCTGAGAAATCCATATAATTCCTCCTTTAACTTTTTCACCCTGGGAAAATCCTATAATTGCTTTTCTATTATCCATTTTTATTTTCACTCATTTTATTATTTGATAGTTTTGCTGCCAGGAGGATTATTTACGATATATGATCTTACCAGATTTTTACCGCTAAAATTCCCGAATGAGATATATGTATAACGACTCTCTCTTCCAAATAGCCTGCGGCTTATCTGCCTATAGTTCAGGCCCTGGCGGTTCAGGGCCTGAACTTTTTCTCCGGTTCCCTCAAGGTAGTCAATCTTTCTCATGAGCTTATTCTTGGGATTTTTATAAACACTGCCGCTTCCGGTAAATAAGCAATCAATATCAAGATTGGAAATTTTAATAAGAGAAGCTATTATTTCATAAATATTATACTCATAGCGCAAGGCCTTATCTCTTCCTCCAATATAGACATCTCCGCAAAAGAGCCATTTTTTTGTAGGCTCATAAAGGCATATATGGTCCCTGCAATGTCCAGGAGTATGTATGATCATAAAAACATGATTGGAGGTAGTCAAAGTCTCTCCAATCGGGCGGCCTTTTGAAGGCTCAGGATAGCCCATCATGATTCTTTGATGCGGATAAAGTCTCATCTTTTTACGAGGATTTGCCATGATTGGCAAGGCCAAAGGATGGGCCAGGGGTCTAATGCCATATAGTTTCATGAGCATTGCATTGCCCCCGATATGATCTTCATGACTGTGAGTATTTACTACTAATTCAATGGGAAGATCTTTTAATGCGGGGATTAATTGATTGACAGTTCTGGCGCATCCGGTGTCTATTAAAAGATTGTCAACCCAGTAACAAGCGCTGAAGTAAGCTCCCAGGCCGAATACATAACGGGCCATTGAGATTTTTTTTACTTCATCAATTTGTTCAAGATGGATCATTATGTTCTCGTAAAAAATGCCGACATTTTTTAACGGTTATATACAGACTTTCCTACTTTAGAAGTTATATACAGCTTGCAAATAAAGATCGCAAGATCTTATTTATAAATTCATCACCTTTAAGACCTATTTTTTCTTGACCAGGATATAAATTCTGTATATGCCATAAAGATCTGAAGCATTCAAAGCTCATAGAATAAAATTTCTTGATCGAAACTTGTCTTCTATAATAAAATATTCACAAAGATCCATAAAAAAACGATTCAATATACTTAACTTTTAAGGATAATAAAAATGTACAATGCCAGTGATTTACGAAAAGGTTTGAAGATCCAGATAGATAATGAACCTTATATCATTACCGTCTTTGAATTTTCCAAGCCAGGAAAGGGACAAGCCCTTTACCGCTGCAAATTAAAAAATATGATTAGCGGAATTTCCATTGAACGCACCTATCGCTCGGTTGATAATTTTCACCCTGTCAGTCTTGATGAACGCAAGATGCAGTATCTTTATGAACAGGATAATGAATATTGTTTCATGGATACTGAAAATTATGAACAGGTATTTCTGAACCATGAGCAGATAGGCGACGCGCATAATTTTATGACGGACAATATTGATGTTGTAATACTCTTTTTTGAAGAAAGGCCCATTGATCTGACTCTTCCTAATTTTGTGGATCTGACTGTCACCAAAGCTGATCCCTGGGTAAAGGGAGACTCTGTTTCCGGCGATTCAAAACCTGTAACCCTGGAGACAGGCTATACCCTAAGGGTGCCTCCTTTTATTGAAGAAGGGGGCAAAATAACAATTGATACCAGAACAGGAGAATATGTCACACGAGTCAAGACATAATCAGGATCAATATCCAGTCAGATTGCGCAAGGAACAGCTTTGGCTGCGGGCCAATCTGATCCAGGCGATCAGAGCTTTTTTTATTGATCGCCAATATCTTGAAGTAGAAACTCCTTCCCTGATAGCAGCTCCTGCCCCTGAGTCTCATATAGACTCAATTGAAGCTGGCAATCTTTATTTGCAATCTTCACCGGAATTATTGATGAAACAATTGGTGGCAGCCGGATATAACAAGATATTTCAGATCTGCAGATGTTTTCGCAAGAATGAAAGGGGAAGACTGCATCTTCCTGAATTTACTATGCTGGAATGGTATCATGCCGGGATTGATTATAAAGCATTGATGGAAGAATGCGAGGATCTGCTTTTTACCCTGGCAAAAGCCCTTGGCAAAGAACAGAAGATTCATTATCAGGGCCAGACAATTGACCTTGAAAGGCCATGGGAAAGGATTTCCGTCAGGCAGGCTTTTGCCCGATATTCTTCGATAACACCTGAAAAAGCCATCACAGAAGACTGTTTTGATCAAATCATGGTTACCATGATTGAGCCTCACATGGGCATTACCAAACCAACCTTTCTTTATGATTATCCTGCACCCCTTGGCTCATTAGCAAGACTAAAGCCGGGTGAAAATGATCTTGCAGAGAGATTTGAGCTATATATGGCAGGGATTGAATTGGCAAATGGTTTTTCAGAGCTGGTTGATCCTGAAGAGCAGGAGAAGCGTTTCAAAAAGGACAGAGAAGAAAGAACAAGATCAGGCAAGATTAATTATCCCATGCCCGAAAAGTTTTTACTGGCTCTAAAAGACATGCCTGATACGGCTGGAATAGCTTTGGGGGTAGACAGACTGATCATGATTCTTGGTAATAGAGGACTTATTGATGATGTGGTTTGCTTTACACCTGATGAACTCCAGGAAAATTCAAGGTCTTGAAATTGTGACCATGGAATCACTAAACCTTAAAAGAGCTTCATGATCAATTTGAACTCCCAGCCCCATGCCGTCAAGAGGCACTGCCCAGCCACCCTTTCCAAAGGACACATCCTGAGTCGTAATATTTTTTTCCAATAGCATATTATCATAGGACCCATCGTGATAAATGGCATCAGGACTTATAAGAGAAAGGCTCCTGCCCGCCGCGGAAAGGACTCCCGACTCTCCCAGTTGACATCCTATCTGAAAACCAAGGCCAGCTTCTCTGATACGGTTTATCATTTCAAGGGAATTCAAAAAACCACCGCATTTGGAAATACGTATGTTGATGAAGTCAATGACCCCTTCTTCTATGATTTTTTCCAGTTCTTCCATGGAGCAAACCGATTCATCTGCCATCAGCTTGATCCCCTGGGGTTTAAAAATCTCTCCAAGCCCCTTCCACCCTGAATCC
>DAOWOF010000140.1 GCA_030642205.1 Desulfobacteraceae bacterium
GAGCTACGTGGGCAGAAGTTTGCATGGAGCGGGAAACGGGACTCGACCCCGCGACCCTCAGCTTGGAAGGCTGCCGCTCTAGCCAACTGAGCTATTCCCGCCAATAACAAAATCCATCTTAAAAATGGTGGAGAGGGGAGGATTTGAACCTCCGAAGGCTTTGCCGGCAGATTTACAGTCTGCTCCCTTTAACCACTCGGGAACCTCTCCAAAAAGATTAAATGTACTCAACATTTTGGAGCCAGCGAAGGGAATCGAACCCCTGACCCACTGATTACAAATCAGTTGCTCTGCCATCTGAGCTACGCTGGCAATTATAATACCAAAAGCAGAAAATTTACAACTAATACCGCAATAAAATCAAATTCGATTAGCATCAATTACATACCATAACAATAGAATAGTAGTCAATAGCTTGGATATTCTTTTATTATCACTATAATTCATTAATTCCCTAAAATTGAATGCACATTAAATACTTTATTAGCAAAAAGATGTATTCTGCATCTTCTCATTTCCAATTATGATAACTGATGGGGAGTAAGCATGGAACTATTAATGAACTTTCTACGAGTCCATCAATAACGGCATTGTTTCTCCTGCCAAATAGTCTGGGAAAAAATTTGAGGCCTAATAATCCCAGATAGTTACTGCTCTCTAAGCTCCCAGAATAAAAATTATCAAACCATTATTCTGCAATTATGCATTAAATCCCTCCTCGGGAGATTCAACGGAATGATCCCATAATACTTGAAATAGACAGGGAGATCTTATTCTTCAAAACCAGGATTACTACTTGAACAGAAATATTCTTTATGGTAAATATATATTTATATGAGGTCCTTAATAATACCTAAATATTCAAGGAGGTAACAAATGGCAGCTCTAGTTGGAGGCATTATTGCGGTACTTTTGGGTATCATAGGAATAATACAGTGGTGGTCTGAATTCTATCAAATCATAATTGGCACTTTACCAGCAATTTTAATCCTTGGGGGATCACTTGCCACATATTTAGGATTAGAGGAAGTCAAGGATAAACAATCATCCGAAAATCTTCATGAAGACAAACTCAAACAGGAAGTTGAAGAACTTAAAGCAGAAGTAACTGAATTAAAGCAAGAAAAAACACAGGAAATCAGAGATGAAGACAAATAAAGTTATAAAAATTATTCTTTTTTTGATCAATACCTTAGTAAGCTAACAGACAACAAGATATATTCCGCAAGAGCAAGGAAGATTACAATCCTAAACTAACACAGACAATATACAAATCAGAAATTTCAAAGAGCCCATAGATTAAATAAGCATTGTTGCACTTCTCTTGCGATCAGATTAGGATATTTGCATGAATAAATGCTATTCCAACACAAGTTTTTAGATAATACAATTATAGAAGACGCCATCATAAGAGATCAGTTCTCTTAAGATATGGGATAATAATTGGAATATTGATACCATAATATTTGTTATGAACTCTCCAGAGATCTAAAGTCTGGAGAGTTTATATATCAGAAGGCCATTATTTCCAGCCCATTAAAAAAATACCCAATCTCAAAAGCAGCCGTATCCTGCGAATCTGAACCATGAACGACATTTTTCTCTATATCTGTCCCATAGAGTTTCCTGATCGTGCCCTCAGCAGCCTGTTTACAATCTGTAGATCCCATTAATTCCCTATACTTCGAGATTGCGCTATCTCCTTCTAACACCATCACAATACATGGCCCGGATGACATAAAATCTGTAACGCTATCAAAAAAAGGTTTCCCTTCGTGAATACGGTAAAATCCCTTTGCCTGATCTTTAGTCATTTTAATCATTTTTCCTGAGGCAATTTTTAGCCCCGCATTTTCAATACAATCAATCACTTTGCCAATTAAGTTCCTTGACACCCCGTCAGGCTTAATTATTGATAAAGTTTTTTCTTTCATATCCTCTCCTTCTTAATATTTCGTTGACCAGAGCCTTTTATTATTGATATAGAGCTGGTATACAAATAGTAAAAATTTACGATGATCATTAACATCAATGTATATCATTTACTGCTCATCTAAAAAAAACTCGATTTATAATCAACCAAGGTAATAATTATGCATTAGAGCAACTCAAAAACAACTTCACATTTTCATATATCTTTGTACGATAGCCATCCTCAATAACCTCGAGCTATTTGAGTCTTTCTGAGCCCCAGATCGAACTGATTCGTGTAAGTCCAGCATAAATCCAGACTGGAATTTAGTAAAGAGATTATTAAGCACCCTTTACCATCGAATATAAGATAGCATACATTGCACAAATCATATAAAAACAATGAAAATGTAATAAAAATTTGGTGGACTTGTAAAAAGGCCACAGACGGGTAACTCCTGGCCTGAGGTGAAGCCTATTTGAATTCACTTCTAATGACGAGATAGGAGCCGCCCCCCCCAACCGAGTAAAAAGACGCTGGTCGACCTTTTACTCAGGTATGAAAATTTAAAACAGCACTTTAGTCAAGATATTTATATCTTCTATATTTATTGTGACTTGAAAGGAATAAAGAATGAAAATCTCAAATCAGGAAAACAACATTAAAAAACCTCAAAGACTTGATTCTGAGCATGTTTTTCAATTTAATTGCTCAGAAAAGAGTCCCTGTTTTACTAGTTGCTGTCAAGATGTTACCATTATTTTAACCCCCTACGATGTTTTAAGATTAAAGAATGCCCTAAAAATATCTTCTGATATATTCATTGATAAGTATACGATTATACTACCAAAAAGTAAGCAGCTAATTCCAATGGTTGTCCTTAAAATGAATGAAGATAATAAAAGATGTCCTTTTGTAATCCATAAGGAGGGATGTCAGGTGTATGATGATCGTCCATGGGCCTGCAGGATGTTTCCTCTTGATATGAATGACGATGGCACCTTTCGAACCATTACAAATTCTGCCAGATGCCAAGGGCTCCTTGAAAACAATAGAATACGTATATCAGATTGGCTCATATCCCAAGGGATACCAATTTACGATGAATTAAACTATCTCTTTTCAGAAATCACCAATCCATTACGAGCCCAAGATTTTGATATAGATAACACAAAGATATTTCAAATGGTCTTTATGGCGCTTTATAACTTAGACAAATTCAAGGAATTTATATTTAACAGCAGCTTTTTAGATCGCTTTGAATTGGATGACATAAGGATTGAAAAGATTCGTCGACATGACATAGATCTATTAAAATTCTCTTTTGACTGGATTAAATTTGGTATTTTCGGCCAAAAAACATTGAACATAAAACAGAGCGCTATTCCAAAGGAAGATAAGAAATAATTAATTACGATTAAAAGAGATTATGAGTCCATGTCCAAAAGGGTTTTTATAGAATATTTCAGCATCTGTATACTGATAAAATGACTATGTTGTATATAACCCTACAACAACACTTGTTGATTTGCATACAATATATTGCATTAAAAATACTGAAATCAGACCATATGTTATGCCAAAAATACTAAATGACGTTGTAGGGATAAATGATAATTAACATCAAGAAACACGCAAGAAAATAAGGATAGAAAATTGATCCATTAAAATCATTAGGAGTTGTCCGTATTATTTTCTTTTAAAAAATGAATGAATTATTTATAGGCTATTATGGATTGTAATACTAATAATATATTTTCTGATTATGATAATAAACCATTTAATTTTAATTGTTATAAGGGGATCCCATGCTTCAATAAATGTTGCGCTGGACTCAAACTTATTTTAACGCCTTATGACATCTTACAAATAAAAACCGCTTTGGGCATCTCCTCTGACAATTTTTTAAATAAATATACCAATACTATCTTTAAAACCGGTTATCGATTCCCTTTTCTTAAACTGGCAATGAACAGTGAAAAGGATGATATTTGCCACTTTGTAACAGATCAAGGATGCTCAATTTATGACAATAGGCCAGCTGCATGCCGTTTATATCCTATTGGACGAGCTGCCACTACAATTGATGGTGAAGAAAATCCACGTGAAAAATATTTCTTTGTCAGAGAGAAGCATTGTTTAGGTTTCAAGGAAGATAAAAGCTGGACGATTAATGAATGGATTAACCATGAAAAGGCAGGTGAATATATCGCAATGAATGATCAATGGCTTAATATCATCACCGCATCCAAAACGCTTGGAAAGGAAAACGCCATACAAAAAATCCAAATGTTTTATATGGCTTCCTATAACACGGACAAATTCAGGTCATTTATCTTTGGAAGTAATTTTTTTCATCATTTCAAGGTAACTTCAGCATTAAAGGAAAGCCTTGCCCATAATGATATTGAACTGTTGAAATTTGGTTTTAAATGGTTAAGATTCAGTCTTTTCGGAGATAAATCTATCCTTTCAGATCAATGCTTCACGCTCCTGGAGCCTATATAGCCTGGTAATTCACGGATAAGACTATCAAGCTCGGCTGCATTTTCAGCAAGAAATTTTAACATATGTTCAGAATTAGTCTTAAGAACAAATCGATTTTGACTCGCTATATCTTCATGCTTAAGAAGCATATTATTCCTATATAGGAATAATATGATAGCATCATCGGCATCTACCTGGACATCATATCTTTTTTGTAGCCATTCAAGCCAATATCCAAATTCATGTGGATGCTCCAGGTGCTCATTAGGCATTTCCAGATCAAAGCTTAATGCCTTGGCTAAACCTGGCATCAATTTAGATCCACCCAGGAAATCCAGCACATGTGCAAACTGATGAATGATGGTACTCTCCTGGATGTTCGGAGATATTGCTATATAAATATTATCAGGGTCACTTTTCTCTGTCTTTAAGACATTGACCAGGACACTGCCTCCTGAAGATCTCTCATCTTGATTTAAACCTCTATGACCTGATAGATCCAAAGCTTGATATTCAGCAAAGTCTATAAGTCTTATTCCAATACTGCTCCCAGTAATTTCCTGTATATCCAGAGATTTAAGGATCTCCTGTGAACAAGCATAGTTAACCTCTGGCAATGAAGTAATTTTACGGCTTGTCTCAAGGGAAATTTCAGCCATCCCCTTTTTTTCTAACTCATCTTCTTTTCCAAAGTGGCAATGCTTAAATTTTTTGCCACTCCCACAAGGGCACAATTCATTTCTTCCTGTTTTTTTCATCAACCTTCCCTGAGATATCTATTGATAGTAAATATTTTAAAAAACTAATCATCAATAATTTGATCTTTGTGCGCGTCTGAAGACCAGCAAGGCAAAGGTCCATTTACTTTCGATTCAGGATCACGCTTTTGTCTATAGGATGCCTTAATATTTTGCGTTTTCATCATATGATCCCAGCCTCTTACAAAATAAGGGCATTCATCATTAAAACAAACCCACTGAAAAGCAGTTGACCATGTGGAGTTATCCGGTACCCGCCATTTTTTCATTTGTGAGCCACAATGTGTGCATTTCTCGATTTCATTATCATTCATATGTTACTCCTAAAAAGATCTTCCTCCAGTAATAATATTTACTTTGTTCTGCCTGATTGATCAATAATTTTTAATACTGAAGAAATAATTATCACTATTTCAATTATAAAAGATTCAGGATTAATGCCCTATAGCATTAAGCAGAATCCCTTCTGGCGGAATAAAATTATAGTTCAAGGCCGCATCTTTTTTAAAATCCATGCCAAAAGCAATAGCAATCAGTTGGGTCAAATATACAATTGGAATATCATATTTTGTATTATATTTTTCATTGATTTTGCCTTGATACATCTCCAAATTCATTGCGCACATTGGGCATACAGTAGAAATAAGTTCTGCCCCATTATTTATCGCGTCATCCAAAATATCCTTGGCCAGGCCCAAACATAAATCCATTTCAGGCAAGAAAATGCCTGACCCGCAACAGTTAATTTTTTTAGGAAATAATACTGCTTCGGCTCCAAGAGCTTCCAGAATATAGTCCTGTACAGCAGGCTTTTCAACACTATCATATTCGCCATACGGCCTTACAGTCTGACATCCAACATAACCGGCAACTTTCAACCCATGCAAAGGCTTCCTGACCTTTTCTTTGATTTTATTTATTCCAACATCATTAAAAAGCAGATCCTGTATATGCCTGACTCTTAGACGACCCGTATATTTTAGATCGCCTTCCGATAGTATTTCGTTGATATTGCTCTTTAGCGCTTCGTCATTATTATATTCATAGTTAAACTTATTCATTTGTATATAGCATGAGCTACAAGGAGCAATTATATCATAAGAACCTTTGGCCTCAGCCAAAGCAAAATTTCGGGCATTTAATACTTTTATTTCCAGATCATTAGCGCCTGCATATGAAATGCTCGCCCCACAGCAATTCCA
>DAOWOF010000195.1 GCA_030642205.1 Desulfobacteraceae bacterium
CGAATTTGAATCTGCGGGCTCATGTTTTCTTAATGCCTATGAGTCCATGGATGAAAAGAAACCGGCCCCGCTCTATTTTGCCGCCATATCTTTTTCAGCAGCAAATAAAAATCAAAAGGCTTTAAGCATCTTTGAACGTCTTTTGAAAACACATAAAGATAAGATTAAACTTGAATGGAAAGAAGGACTTGTGCAGGTATATCTCGCATGTAATCTACCCCTGAAAGCCTTGCCCGTAATTGAAGAACTCGCGGATAAAATTGAAGGGAAAAGAAAAAAACAATGGCAGGAGATGTTGCTCTATCAGTATATTACACTGGAAATGAACACAAAAGCCTTTAACTATGCCAAGTGGCTGACCCAGACAGATCCACTGGAACCGAAATGGTGGAAAGCCCTGTGTCATCTTAATCTATCTGACAATAAATATCGCGCGGGGCTTGCCGCTCTCACGCTTTACAGCTACCTTGTTCCTCTTTCAGATAAGGAAAAGCAACTGGTCGCTGATCTTAATCTAAGTATTGACATACCAAAGCAGTCTGTTCTCTATTATCAAGAGATAGTTGAAAACAAGAAAGACAACAAGATTATAAAAAAAATAACACATAGCTATTTACGCATGCATAAGCCTGACAAGGCGCTTAAATGGGTCGAAAGAGGGCTGAAGTTCAAGCGGGAAAAAGATCTTTTGATGACAAAGGGATCTGTGCTTTATGAACTGGAACTTTTTTCAGATGCTGTTTCAGCCTTTGAGGCGGTTACACGTTTTTATAAAGAAGATTCCGGCCAGGCCTGGCTAATGCTTGGCTATACTTTCTGGAATATGGAAGATATCCCAAGGTCTATCAAGAGCTTTAAAAAAGCATCAAGATTCAAGAAACAGAAAAAAACAGCCCTGCGGGCGCTTAAGCAATTAACATCGATGTCAATAAAAAAATCACAAAAACATCGTTAACAGCTTTTCAGATAATTAATTCTACAAGGCCAGAGAAATGAATAAACCTGTATGCATATTCTTAATATTTATAATAATGAGTTTGACTGGAATCCTTTCCGCAGGAGCGACGCACGACACGCCTGATATTAAAAAGATAGTAAATCAAGTGGACAGGCTTTACCGCAGCATGTCAAGCGAAACCGAAGTTGAAATGATAATCGTTACCCCAAACTGGAAACGAAAACTGAAAATGAAGATGTGGACAAAGGGCCTTGCCAGGACATTTATTTATATAATCTCGCCGGAAAAGGATTCAGGAATCGCGACACTACGCATTGATTCCTCCATGTGGAACTATTTTCCCAAAATTGACAAAGTCATAAAAGTGCCTCCGTCCATGATGATGGCATCATGGATGGGATCGGATTTTACGAATGACGACCTTGTCAAGGAAACATCTTTACTTGAAGATTATCACGCAAGCTTTACTTCTATTGAAAATGAAGATCCTGATTGCTTCTATATAAAACTTGTTCCAAAGAAAGAAACAACAACTGTCTGGGGTAAGATCCTCCTTGTCATACGGAAAAAAGATATTATGCCAGTTAAACAAATTTTCTTTGATGAGAAAGATACAAAGGTTCGCGTTATGACTTTTAAAAATATAAAGATTTTTGGAGATAGAAAAATACCAGCGACACTTGAAATTATTTCTGAAAAGAATAAAGGGAAAAAAACTATTCTCACTTATATTAATGCCAGATTTGACACAGAAATTGATAAATCTGTATTTACCAGGCGAAATCTACAGAAAAAAAGGTGATTTTTAAAAAGATGTTGCTTCCCAGAATGATATTAAGAAACATTTTACGTCAAAAAAGACGGTCTTTTTTTAACTGCTTTATGATGACAGCGGGTTTTGTCATGATTTCCGTATCCATGGGTGTTTCAGTCGGATCTTATTCCACTATTATAGAACTCTTTACACGTAACCATACAGGGCATATACAGATCCACAAAAATGGTTATCTCATACGCCCATCTCTTTATAATACAATCAATCATGCTGGCAGTTTGATGAGCAGTATAGAGACATTGCCCTATGTCCAGTCATCGGCGCCTCGCATCTACTCAGCTGTTCTTGCCTTTAATGGAAATAAATCAGTTGGAATACGCATTACAGGCATTGATCCTGATAAGGAGAGCCAAACAACGAGGATCAAACAAAAGATATCAAAAGGGGAGTTTTTTTCAAACCATCCTGGCAATGATGTAATCCTTTCAGACGCGCTTGCCAGAAACCTCAATCTCAAAGTGAACGATAATATTATTCTAATCGGTCAGGCGGCAGATGGTTCGATTGCCAACGATATCTTTGAGGTTATCGGAATAGATGATGGAAAAGGCGCTGTCGCCAATTCCATGAATTGTTATATGCATATAAAAACAGCACAGAATTTCCTCTGTCTCTCCGGCCGTATCCATGAGATTGCAGTCGCGCTGACTGATGAGGGCAAAACACGAAAAATAACAAAAAAAATATCACAATTATTAAATGACACGACACTTGATATTGAACCGTGGCAAGTTGTGGAGAAATTGTTTTTTAAGGCAATGGAAACAGATACGCAGGGCCAACGAATAACCTTTTTGATCCTTATGATTGTTGTAGGCACAGGAATCCTTGATACAGTTCTTATGACGATCCTTGAAAGGACATCTGAATTTGGATTATTGCGGGCCATCGGAACAAGATCTTTTGATATGTTTAAGATTATTATTGCTGAAATAGCATGTTTGTCTTTATTCAGTGTCTTCCTGGGAGCAATTATCGCATTTATTTGTAATTATTTCTTTATGAAATATGGAATTGCTCTTAATGAACCATTTTATTTTGGAGGTGTTTATATGGAAAGGATGACCAGCAAGATATCCTTTCCCATCTTTTTTATACCCGCCTTGATTACTATTGCCACTGCCATGCTTGTTAGTTTCTGGCCAGCATATCGCGCCGCGTATATGCCTCCTGTTCAAGCAATAAGATCCACCTGAAAATTAGAAGAATATTTATGATACTTTTTATAAAACTTGGTTGGCGAAATATCTTACGTAATAAAAAAAGAATGGCTCTTGCCGGACTGGCCATTACCATTGGCATGGCCGCATTGATTATCCTGAATGCTCTCGTTGCAGGGATGAATAATAATATGATCACCAATGCGACAAATACATATTTGGGACATGGTCAAATTCATGCCAGGGATTTTAAACAAACCTTTGAAACAAGAAATACCATAAAGGATCTCCCTCAGGTTTTATCCAGCCTGGAGGCTGAAAAATCGATCGAATTCTCTACCTTGCGAACCCAGTCATTCAGCATGCTTTCATCAGCCTTTAATGTTGAATCTGTTTTTCTTTTTGGAATAAATCCAAAAACAGAAATAAATATTTCGCAAACAAAAGATGTAATAATTAAGGGTAAATTTCTTTCAGAGAATAATCAAAACGAGATTCTTATAGGCAAAAATTTATCTGAAGCGCTTGATGTCGAACCAGGAGACAGAATCGTCCTTACAGTAGCCAAGGCGGAAAGCGGAGAACTCTCCCAGGATCTTTTTCGGGTCGGAGGCATTTTTTTGTTTAATATAAGAGAGCTGGACAGGGGGATTGCCTTTATTAATATTAATAAATCTCAGGAACTTTTAGGAATTGGTAAAAATGTGCATGAGATAGCATTTAAATTTCATAAACTGGAAGCCATTGAAGACCCTGTGATAGATTTTTGGAACAGGTATTCCGGAAATGGCAATGAAGCTCTGAGCTGGAAAGAACTTTTGCCCGGTATTGATGCTGCCATGAAGATGTCCAGTTTCTTTTCATTATTTATTGGAATGGCGCTCCTTGCCGTTGTGGCTATAGTAGTGATGAACACCCTTTTTATGTCTTTGTATGAAAGGATGTATGAATTTGGGGTATTAAGGGCAATAGGAACCCGGCCATTCTCAATGGCATTGATGATTATTTCAGAGGCTTGCGTACTCAGTGTCATCAGCATTATATCCGGATTAATCATTGGCATTGCTATATCCTGGCTGACCTCTGTTGCAGGCATTGATTATGTCGGCCTTGAAATGGGCAGTGTTACTTTCAGAGAACCGATTCGTCCTGTTATAAGCCTGGAACACCTAATCCTTTTTCCCATATATGTGTTTATATTTACCATGGCAGCGGCAATTTTTCCTGCTATTCACGCGGCAAAATTAACTCCGGCAGAAGCAATGAAGAGATCAAAGATCTGAAACAGAGAGCAAAATGAAGACCAGTGAAAACCTTATAGAAGTAAAAAATCTATCAAAATTTTATAATCAAAACGGGATATCAATTACTGCTGTAAAATCAATCAGCATGAACATCAAAAGAGGAGAATTTACGGCGATTGCCGGGCCTTCCGGTTCTGGCAAAACCACGCTTTTAAATCTGATAAGCGGTCTGGATACTCCTTCTGAAGGAACTGTTTTACTCGCAGGAAAGGCAATTTCCAGGATGAGCGGCAATGAATTATCAGATTTCAGGCGTGATCATATTGGTTTGATTTTCCAGGCATTTAATCTGATTCCTGTTTTGACCACCGCTGAAAATATCGAGTATATA
>DAOWOF010000162.1 GCA_030642205.1 Desulfobacteraceae bacterium
AATCGTATTGATCTATATGCTGCTGAGCGCCAGATCATCGGGATAGATCATGGAGAAGTAGGGGCTATTCTTTTGAGACGCTGGAAGTTTCCTGAGAAAATTGCTTCAACGATCGATGTGCATCACAAAAATGAAGTCCCTAAAGAAGCCAATTCTTATGATGTCGCGATATTGAGGGTGGCTGATAATCTTGCCATGGAATTCGCCTGTGAGGGAGGCAATTATGAGACACCTGAACTACTGGAAAAAGATCTCACGACTCTGGAAATAAATGTGGATGGTTTAAATGATTTAAAGGCCTTTCTAGAAAGTGGCCGCGATGGAATAATGGCTTTTTTCAATGCGATAAACTAAGAAGTTGTCCGAAAACAAGCTGGACAATATCGTGCTCATATTCAGGTTGGATTTTTAGTTGTTGCGCTACATTGAGGATTTTGTAATCGAATTCTAGTCTCACTTTATTAAGGAGACCAGGACGGACAGGTATAATCACCCTTGCCAAAGGTAATTCTTTTCTGATTCTGACCAGTTGCATTCATGATATAGAGATTATAGCGCCCTTCCCTGTCAGAGCTGAAAATAATATATCTGCCATCAGGAGACCAACAGGGATCTTCATTATTCCCCTGGTTTTTCGTTAATTGTTTTAGTTGGCCATCATGTGGATTCAACGTAAATAGATCGAAAAAGGATCCTTCTTTGGAAACAAATACAATCTGATCCATGACTGACCAGGATGGGGAACTGTTATATTTACCCTTGAAAGTCAATCTTTGCTTTTTTCTATCCGCAATGGTCATGATATAAATATCTGGATTACCGGAACGGTTGGATACATAGGCAATTTTATTTCCTTTAGGAGAAAATGTGGGGGATACATCGATACCCCAGTAATTGGTAAGACGGCTTATGATCTTTCCTGTCAGATCCATTGTGAAGAGATCAGGGTTCCCCTTAATACTTAAAGTCAAGGCCATCATATTGCCATCGGGAAACCATGTCGCGCCGATATTAAGTCCGGGCCGGGATGAAATCCTTTTCGTAATTCCGGAAGCAAGATTTCTCATATATAATTTCGGCCCATTATCTTTATAAGAAGTATAGACAAGTTTTTGTCCGTCAGGAGACAAGCGCGGTAACAAGGTAATATTTTTATCAAAGGTCAATTGTATTTGATTATAACCATCATAATCACAGTAAAAGATCTCTTTATAGCCTGAGGCGTTACTTACAAAGGCCAAATGAGTTTGAGTTATGCCATTATGTCCTGTTAATTTACGTATAATGGAATTACTAAGACTATGCATTAAGTGACGAGAATCTTTTCTCTGCCCAATTACCTTTTTACTTAAAATTGATTTACCCCAAAAGACATCATATAATTTAACCTCAATTAAGATCTTATTTCCCACGTAGTAATATGCGCCCATCAATAACAGCTCAGCCCCAATAACAGACCAGTCTTTAAAAATTATATTATCCAATGATCCGAGATTGTTTTTCTCCACCAGAAATGATGACTTGTCCATGACCTTGAAATAGGAGCTTATTTCAAGGTCATTTGATATTATTCCAGGAAGTTCTGCTGTCAGGGCTGCATTATGATTCTGAAGGTTATTTATGTTTATAAAATCAGGGATGGCAACTTTTATTTTAGGTATGGAAGGAGAATTAATATCAATATAAAGACGCCCTGAACTGCAAGGGATGATAGTAAAAAATGTAGACAGGAAGATGCCAAATATAACCAGACATGAAATAATATTTGATTGGTTGAAATTATTTCTCATTTTAATATTTATCATACTATTATAATTAAAACCCTTGTAAAAAAGTCGCTCCGTGAGCTTTTATGCCCATCATGATTGGAGTTCATTAAGATTAAATGTGATTTCAATCTCATCGGATGTTTTATGATATCCATCCGGAAAAGCGGGTAAGGGATCTGATTTTCTGACAGCCTTGATTACCGAGTTGTTAAATAGAGCATTGGATGATCGCTTTTTAAAATGTATATCCAAAATACTGCCATTCTCTTTAACTTTTAATATTACAACCGCTTCCGGACATTCCTTATTTTGGGAGATCGCAAGTGCAACCGGATAAGACCAGTTTCCTTTAATCTTTTCTCCTATTGCCAGCTGATACATCCTGATTGAAATACTGTTGATATTCTTAACCCTTGGTACTGATCGTTTGTTTTTTACTTCCTCCGAGATTTTATTTAAAGCCTGTTCAAGCATGTCATTTTCAGATATCTTAACCTTGGGTTTAATTTTGGCCAAGGCTTCTTCAATAAGTTTTGTCGTAGTTGTTTTTTTCAGCTCAATATCAGGCTTTCTTTGGATGTGCTTTTTACTGATAAGCACAGATTTTTTTTCCTTTTTTAGTGAACCTATACGTTTTGTTGAAACCGCCTTGGATATTCCCTTACCCAATTTAATAGTTTTATTTGAGCCGGTTTTCCTTATCTTGAGCGATGAAGATGATAGATCGACAAGTTTGACTTGATAAATTACTTCATCTATCTTTCTTACATCCACCGGATCTGACGCAAACAAGAAAAGCAAGAGCAGCAAAAGGTGGAAAACAGTCGATAAGCCGATCATCTTGCCCCACTTCGGCTCTCTTATTATTATGGAACTAGGCACACTCATAAAGGTTTCCTTGACATCAATCCAAAGGCTCGGTAACCATTCCTAATTGTTCTATTCCCGCTCCCTTTATTTTGGACATCACCTGGATGACAAAGCCATAAGGCACCTCTTTGTCTGCCCGAAGGAGGATCCCTTTTTCATCCCTGTTTTCAAATATCTTTTTAATTTTAAGCTCCAGTCTGTTTAATTTAATCCTGTGGTTTTCCAAAAATATTTTCTTATTCTTGTTGATGCTTATAATCAGAGGATCTTTATCGTTTTTTAGATATTTTGAAGTTGTCTGAGGAAGGTTTACTGTAACCCCCTGGATCATCATTGGAGCTGTCACCATAAAAATGATGAGAAGTACAAGCATTACGTCTACAAGCGGAGTAACATTGATTTGAGACATAAACCTGTTATCATTATTATCATACATGGACTTATCCTGGAAATGGTGCTGTTTATAGCAAAATTTATCGCAAATTAGCCCTTATTATCTAAGGCTTAGCTTTTTTTTGTGAATATTTTTTAAAGGACTGCCTTTCAATTGTACTCAAGAAATCAGACGTAAAAATATCCATCTCAGCCTTTAGGGTAAGCAGCTTATAATTAAAATGGTTAAAGGCCATAACTGCGGGTATCGCAACAGCCAAACCAGCAGCAGTTGCAATGAGAGCCTCTGAAATCCCAGGAGCGACTACAGCCAAATTTGCTGATCCCTTAATACCGATCCCCCTAAAAGCCTCCATTATCCCCCATACTGTGCCAAAAAGTCCAATAAAAGGAGCAGTATTGCCGGTAGTAGCCAGGAAGCTAATTCCCCGTTCCAGATGTTTAATCTGATCAATTGAAGTTTTTTTCAATGACCTTACCAAATTTTCCATTATTATTTGTTGGGAGAGTAAGGTTTCTTCAGCTCTACCCATTGAAGCATCTTTGCCTTTTGATAGTGCCTTAATATTCCACATGCGCAAAAATTCTTTATATCCGGAAGCAAACATATGAGCGACAGGACTTGCAGAGCAAGTCTTCCATTCATCATAAGTCTTGTTTAGATCCATCTCGTCCCAAAAAAGATCGACAAATTTTTTTGTTTCCCGCTGCGCTTTTTTAAATAATATAAATTTAAAAAAAACAATCGCCCATGAAATAATGGAAAAGGCCAGCAGGACAAATAGAACAAATTTAACCATATAGCCGGCATGAATAACCATCTGCAAGACATCATGGCCTAAGGGGTTATCTATTATAACAGAGGAAGATATTGGCATAGTATTCTCTCTTTCAATATATAGCTTTCGTTAATCCTGCTCTTTTGATTCATCTCAGACATTCATTATACTGATTTTATGTACCTCTGCAACCACAGTCTATCCCCTAATCAACAGACAAATAAAAAACCGGGTTATTCTTTGTCATTTTGGAGATAAATTAACAAGCTGGAGGAATAATTCATAACGATTATTAATTTATTAAAGGGTGTTGTAAAGATAGATATTTTGCTTAATTATATTAAATGGTTATAATATAAGATTGTTCTGCAATGTATGTGCCAGTTGTTCTGTTTTAAATAATTTAAACTGATTAAGCTTGGATTTTAAATGCACCAAAAGCATTTTTCTTGACATTGCAAACATAGAGGCCTTGAAAAAATGCTTGATTTTTAACATATTACAGCACTAACCTAATCTTTGTACAAAACACTTTACAAGACCTTTCTTATTCGTTAATTTTATATATAAATAAAAATTGATATCGTATCAAGGCAGATTTACTCTAGGAGACTGTCCTAAAACCGCTATTTTTTTCAAATCAAGGCGTTTTTAAAAAATAAGCACAGTCATATATTTGATATCAGAGTCTCGCAAGCTCGCTTACCTATGAACATTGTTTTTTCAAAATAACGCAGAGTTGGGGGAAAAGGACATCCTCGGACAGGCTCCCAGGCTACATCAATATTAATTTATTGAGACAAAAATACTTGTTATATTGAATAGTTTGACCATATGAGATTTTCCGTATAATCAGCCGCAAGCGACCTTATCATCAAGAATTAGCAACTTACTTAACAAGATAAAAACAATGATTAATAGAATTGTGGTCTATGGGGGAAACGGATTTGTTGGCTCCGTGATTGTAGAAAAAATCGCGAAAAATGGTTTTTTTTGCACAAGTATTTCTCGTACGGGCAAAAAAAATCCGCATTTAAACGGCAGGAATGAAGAATGGATGAAAAAGGTCGAATGGATCAGGGGAGACGCAAGTGATCCTGATTTGTCCATTTTGGCTGAAGCAAATGCGATTATTATTTCAATTGGTTCTCCTCCGCTTCCAACATTTTCTAAACAAGCATTTGATGAACAAATCTTTAAGAACGGAGAAACAAATGAATCAGTGATTGAAGCTGCAAAAAAGGCAAATGTAAATCAGGTGGTTTTAATAAGCGCTCATGTGCCTAATATATTGAAACGGAAAGGTTTCGGCTATTATGCTGGCAAACGCAAAGCATTTATTGCTGCCAAAAAATTTGTTAAATCATCTCCTCACAGAACGGCCGTGGTTCTGAAACCCAGCGGCATTTATGGAACACGATATACTAAAAGCGGTGTACCAATTCCACTTTGGCTATTTATGAAACCAATTTCATATATCCAGCGTGTGCTGCCTGCTTTTATAACCAGGCATCTCCCTGCCAAGTTAGTGTCAGTAGAAGAAGTGGCAAGCGCCGCGGCAAAAGCTGCTATTGAAATAATTAATAGTAAAAATCAGTTGCTGGTTATTGAGAATGAACAGATTATTAAAACTTATTTTCCATAGCCCGGATTTTTTGATTTACTCTATAGTTTTTTAAACAGTGGCAACTTGTTCTCCGCCCTCACAAGATCCAGGGTGGAGTATAATCATACCCTATAATCTATTTTTTTGCTTGTCTGAAACCAGAAATTACATTGAAAATAGCTGATTCATTTGGTATATCTCTTTCAATAGTCCTGAATTTTGTTTTAATCAGGAATCATAAAAATTGATATCTTTAGACTGGCCAAAAAAGGTATAA
>DAOWOF010000289.1 GCA_030642205.1 Desulfobacteraceae bacterium
AATCTATCAAAAAATATTGGATCTTAATATGGAAGCCATAGGACCCTATGGCCAGTCCTGGTATAATAATGAAGAATGTGACAACAATATTCATCAGGCAACAACAGGCTGGATAAATGCCAGAACCATGACAATTGGAGGGGGTTCATCCGAGATTCAACGAACAGTTATTGCACTTCGTGTATTAGGCTTACCTCGTTAAGAAACAGACGCTATCTCCTTGCTTTAAATGTTTGAGAGATAGTCGTCATCTATTTTGTTAACTACCCATATCAACAATAGGCCTTATACTCAAGATTTCGAAGCTGACCAAGTGTTTAAGGATGTTCGCCATATCACCTACCCGCTCCCTGATAGCCCCTTTAATCTGATTAAATTCATCTCCATCATCCTGGATCTTCTTAACTTTCAGATACACCCGGCAACCTTCTGTTTCCATTCCTCCTTTACCCGGAATAACAACCAGTAAGGCAGCATTAGAATTTTCAGTTAAATTTATATAGCTCCTGTTGTCACCAAGCATAAGCAATATAGTGGCATCATCCGGCATCATGAAAGACCCAAACATAGCAATATTAATCTCACCAGCCTTATTTGATGTGCTTAATATTGTAGATTTATCAGGATGAACAATAAATTCTTTTAATTTTGCATCAATATTTACCATCTAATCCTCCCTTCGCAATATCAAAGCCACAGAGCCCTAATCATTATTATTTTAAGATAAGGAATGTAAGCTAATTTATAAAATGAGACCTAATACCCTTGATCTTTTTATCTATACAAGTTATTGAAAAATATCAAGATCAAAATAAATTCATGCCTCAATATTTATGAACTCGTAAAAGCCTGTAAACGGGCCAGGAATAACTTTTTATGAGGTTATCAGCTCTTTAAGTTTCTCTTAAACGTCTTTTTTTAAAAAAAAGATGACTTAATAATAATTTTAAGATACAAGCCATAGTAGTTTTTCTGAAACTTAAGTAAGCATATGATGTTTTGAGGATATGATAAATTAACGCTGGATATAGTATCTTATTACGATATCATAAATGCGTCTAATTGGAATCCTTCCGGGAATCTTGGACAACGCTATTCTTAGGAACTATATATGTAAATCAATTAAAAAAACATGGAGGACGAAATGGATTTTACTCTTACTGAAGAACAAAGAATGATGCAGGATCTGGCATATAAATTTGCAAAACAAGAATTCCCGCCTATTGCTCTGGAATGTGACAGAGAAGAAAAATACCCCAGGGAATTATTAACAAAAGCCGCTGAAAATGGTCTTGTAGGGGTCTTGATGCCTGAAGAATTTGGAGGAGCAGGTCTGGGTTTCTTTGAATTAGCATTAATAACAGAACAACTTTCCAGGGTTGATTCAGGTCTTGCCCTCGTTACTGTTGGGTCAACCTTTGGATCAGAAAACATAATGATTTTTGGATCTGACGAACTTAAACAAAAATATCTGCCTGGATTACCTGAGGGCAAACGAATTGCTGCTGGCGCCTATACTGAACCAAATGCCGGAACCGATATTACAGGATATAGAACTACTGCCAAGAAAGATGGTGATGATTATATTATTAATGGCAGCAAAATGTTTATTTCAAATGGTACTGTTTGTGATTTCATGGTTGCTGGATGCATCACTAATCCAGAAGAAAAAAGTCCTTATAAAAGGATGAGCTTAATTGCCATAGACGCAGACTCACCAGGCATTACCCGAACAAAGCTCTATGGCAAGATGGGTATTCGCGCAACTGATACAGCAGAAATAACCTTTGATGATGTAAGAGTGCCTCAGTCAAATCTGGTTGGTCAAGAGGGATCAGGATTTCATCAGATCATGGCATTTTTTGATAGAACCCGAACGCTCGTTGCGGCTCAAGGCGTGGGATTGGCACAAGGATGCCTTGATAAGTCGATAGAATACGTCAAGCAAAGGCCTATCTTTGGGCAAACGCTATGGGATCAGCAAGGCGTACAATTCAAATTGGCTGAAATGGCTGTTTTGATTGAGCTGCAAAGAAGCATAACATACCAGGCCTCCTGGAAGGTAGACAATGATCAAATGGATGCACGCCTAAATTCTATAGCCAAATATCATGCTGGAGTTACTGCTACAAAAGTTGCAGATATGGCAGTACAGCTTCATGGTGGCTATGGTTATATGGATGAGTATGATGTTCAACGTTTTTATCGGGATGCAAAGATACTGGATATATATGAAGGGGCCAAAGAAGCAGAACTGTTAACCATTGCCCGAAGGCTTTAGTCTCTATAGAAAACATAAAGGCTGGTGTTGTGTCATGTATTAAATGTTTGATGTAAAAGAAAATAGAACATCGCCAATGTCATTCCCGTATTCGCGGGAATGACATCCATCTTTGCGATATTACATAAATGATACAAGGCTAAATTATAAATCCTTTTACTTAAAATATAGATAAAACCTGTGACGGTTATAAATTAAGTTTTGTAATCGTTTAAAATATTACCCACCCAATTTTGATTCAAACCTATTAAAAAAATCATTATTAATATGATCTGCCATTCTAACAATCATAGATTATATGGTTATAGATGTTAAGAGCCAATAAAAATTACATTTTGTCCGAGTCCCTTAAAATCAAATTTTATCAGGAG